>JABMMY010000147.1 GCA_013205415.1 Deltaproteobacteria bacterium | reverse complement strand
GAAATAAGTAATAGTTCTTTTGTTTTTTTCATAATGCAGTCAAAATTGTTCTTAATTGAATACAGAATCTGAGTTTGATACTATTATAAATAAAACTTGCTCTTGAAACCATGAAAAATAAATTTAAATTTAAATTCATTCTTTTTTCTTTTTTAAGCATTATTCTAGCTGTTCCTTTTGCACTTCTTGTTCTCGAAGGAGCTCTTAGACTTAAAAACATGTCCATGAAAAATTATGAAATTGAAATGTGGCGCTATGCGAAAGAGCTAAAGATTCAAAGTTCCGATCCTATTTTAGGACATGAACATAAAAATTCCTCTTCGGCTGTTTTACAATCAGTTAAAATAAGAACCAACGAGCTAGGAATTAGAGGTTCAGAGATTCCAAAAAGTCGAACTGGGCAACCCATCATACTTTTCTTGGGGAGCTCAATTACTTTAGGATGGGGAGTCCCCGAGGAAGAAACCATTACTGGACAAACCGATAGATTTCTTAAGGAGGATGGTTTTGACGCTATTATCCTTAATGGTGGAATTGGAAATTATAATAGTGAACGATATGTACAATTATTTTTAACAAAACTAAACACAGTTAATCCAACCGATATTGTAGTTCACTTCTTTTTACGCGATGCTGAGGTGTTAGAACCAACAAGAGGAAATTGGTTTTTAAGAAATAGTCAACTAGCTGTTATACTTTGGAACATTTATCAACAATCTGCCATGGCAAAGAAGGGCGTTACTGTAGAGTCTCATTATAAAGAGCTCTACTCTCCAAATCATCCTGGCTATAAAAAAATGCTAACTGCTCTTAGCCAACTTAGAGACTACGCAAAACAAAAAAATATTCGACTTTATTTAGCGATGACTCCAGATGTACATAATCTTTCACATTATCCATTTACTTTTATCCACGAACAAATGCGTCAAGTTTCTACAGCGCTTGGTTATCAATTTGTAGATCTCTACCCTGCATTAAAAGGGTTAAAACCAGAAGAAATTTGGTCGATGGCTGGAGATCCACACCCCAATGCTTATGGACATAAAAAAATGGCTGAGGCTGTTGTTCCTTTACTCGAGCAGAAAATTTTTGGCCGAAAATTACCTTTTGAAAAAAGTATAAAGCCCAATGCTTTTTAGTGATCCTATATTTTTCCTTTTTTTCTCAAGCTATTTCTTTATTCACCAAATATTACCTCGCCATTTCATGATGGTATTAGTGATCTTGGGCAGCACTTTTTTTTATGGCTATTGGAATCCATTATTTATTCCCCTTCCCTTTGCTTTAGTCACCTTTACCTATTTAGCCACCTTTAAACTCAATCAAATTAAAAACAAGAAATCAAAAAAACAATTACTCACTTTATTTTTAATTTTACTATTTCTGCCATTGCTTGGTTTTAAATACTTAAAATTTTTCTTAGATAATATGGCCTGGCTATTCTCTTCTCATACAATGAGCCAAGGAATAACAAACTCTTTACCATTGGGAATTTCATTCATTACATTCACTCTAGCAGCTTATCTTATCGATGTTTCTCGAGGAAAATTTCCGATTGAAAAAAACTTTTTAAGTCTTTTATCATCTGTCTTATTTTTTCCACATCTCATAGCAGGACCCATTGTTAGGCCCAGCCAACTCATCCCTCAACTGAAACGATGGGATCCCAAATTAAGTGCTAAAATTCCGTTTGGAGTTTTACTGTTTTCTATTGGAATGTTTAAAAAGCTGGTACTTGCAGATTCTGTGGCCTCTTTAGTAAACCAAACTTACTCACAAATGGCCACAGCTTCTGCTTGGTCACATCTTATTGCCTTCTATGGATTCACAGTCCAAATTTATTGTGATTTTAGCGGTTATACCGATATGGCATTAGGGCTGTCTCATGTTTTAGGAATTAGACTTCCTAATAATTTTAGTCGACCTTACATCGCCACATCTATTACAGAATTTTGGACACGTTGGCACATCACTCTTTCTAATTGGCTCAAAGATTATCTCTATATTCCATTAGGCGGAAACCGAAATGGTTTTTTGGCCCAAATGAAAAACATTGTAATTACAATGCTCCTGGGGGGATTGTGGCATGGAGCAAACTGGACATTTGTCCTTTGGGGTTTATTCCATGCTTTCGGCATTGTCTGTAATCATGCTGTCAATCGATTTATTCCTAACCTTAAATTACCCCGATGGGCTGCATGGTTTCTTACTTTTCATTTTGTTTCACTAGGATGGGTTTTCTTTAGAGCTCCCACAATTTCCGTTGCAACCAATCTGTTAAAAGGTTTCGTAACAAAAAATTGGAATCTCAATTTATTTTCTCCGGAATATTTTTATGGCGTAGCTATTTTTTTCTGCTTTGTACTACCTCATAAAATT
>JABMMY010000146.1 GCA_013205415.1 Deltaproteobacteria bacterium | reverse complement strand
GTGAAGTGGATACCAGAGAGATCACACAAATTTTGAGAGAAGAGGGTGCGCAAAAAGCAATTATTTTTCCCTTGGATAAAATCAAAAAAACGGAAATTAAACTTCATGGGCAAAAACTTTTAGAATCGGTGCCTTCAATGGAGGGGTTAGATTTAGTTTCTAAGGTGAGTTGCCAAAAGCCCTACCGTTACTCAGAGCAGGGATGGAAAGAGGACTCTGGAACTATCGTCGTTTATGATTTCGGTGTGAAGTGGAATATTTTACGTCATTTAGGAAAACGTGGATTTCAAATTCAGGTCGTTCCTTTTCATACGCCCTTTGAAGAGGTGATGAAGTATCGACCTAAAGCGGTTCTCCTTTCAAATGGTCCTGGAGATCCTGCAATGGTTCCCCATTCCGTTCAAGAGATTCAAAAGCTTATAGGTAAAGTTCCGATTTTAGCTATTTGTATGGGCCATCAACTATTGGCAAGAGCGATAGGGGCCCAAACCTACAAATTAAAATTTGGACACCATGGGATTAATCATCCTGTAAAGGATTTAAGTAATAATAAAATTATTATTACCTCTCAGAATCATGGTTTTGCAGTGAGAGCAGATACCTTACCAGGCAAAGAGGTTCAGTTAAATCACATCAATTTAAATGACGGCACTGTTGAAGGGTTTTGTTCTAATAGTTTAAAAGTTTATAGTGTACAGTTTCATCCGGAGAGTGCTCCAGGGCCTAGTGATGCTAGTTATATTTTCGACCATTTTATTCGAGGGTTTATCCAATGAGTGAAGCCACTGAGTTACCATCAGCGCAAATGTCGGGAACTGTTCATCCTGAGTTTGAATCTATTGTGCAAAGAATTATCAAGGGGATAGATCAAGATACCCTGGCCGATCTACGACGTGATTTTCACATGCGACTTAGAATTACCCTTACCCATCCCGATCGGGCTGAACTTATCGAGGATTTGTGGGATTTCTTTTATGACTGGTGTTTATTTGAAAGAAAACTTCCCGATTCGATTGCTGCTCTTCCTGAAAATATTCAGACCGAATGGATGAGTGTAAAAGAGGGCAGTATTAGGGGCCTGTATGAAGTCAGTAAGGTCACAGATGTTTATCTGAAGGCTAAAGAGCTTTTTACAGGTGAAACGGTCGAGCTTCATAAAAAAACTGCCATAGATTTCCTTGGGATTTCAAAGGGAGATATTATTGAAGGTCGATTAATGAAAGAGGGGGAGGCCAAAAAAACATTTTTTAACTTCGTTCGAAAGCCCTCATTTCACCCGGTTCAAGTCCACGAGTACATTAAGAAAAAGGTAAAAGAATTTAAGAAGGCTAAAGATTTTGAAACCTATCAGAATTGGTTGTGGTTGCTGGTGGGGATGTATTTAAAACATCGAATTTATCAACACATGCCGATTGAAAAAATTTATGATGATAACAGTAGGATTTGAAGTTAATGCCAAAACGTACCGACATTAAAAAAATTCTTTTAATTGGTTCAGGTCCTATAGTCATTGGACAGGGATGTGAATTTGACTACTCAGGCACCCAGGCCTGTAAAGCTTTAAGAGAAGAGGGTTATGAGGTGGTGTTGGTTAATAGTAATCCTGCTACTATTATGACCGATCCTGAATTTGCAGATCGCACCTATGTCGAGCCTCTCACGGTCGAATATTTAGAAAATATTATTAATAAGGAAAGACCACAGGCTATTTTACCGACGATGGGAGGCCAAACGGCACTTAATTTAGCCATGGCACTTTCTGAACAGGGAATTTTAAAAAAATATAATATTGAACTCATTGGAGCTAAAGAACGGGCCATTAAATTGGCCGAGAGCCGTGAACTCTTTAAGGGGGTGCTCACCCAATTGGGATTAGACTTTCCTAAAAGTGGATTAGCTAAAACGCTAGAACAGGGAATTGCTGTTACCGACCGAATCGGTTTTCCCGTAGTGATTAGAGCCTCTTTCACTCTTGGCGGAGTGGGAGCGGCCTTTGCTTACAATATTGAAGAGTTTCGTTTGGAATGCGCGAAGGGATTAGAGGCAAGTCCTATCTCTGAAGTGCTCATTGAAGAATCGGTATTAGGTTGGAAAGAATTTGAACTTGAGGTGGTTCGCGATTCTAAAGATAACGTCATTATCATCTGTTCCATTGAGAATTTTGACCCTATGGGAGTTCACACCGGCGATAGTATTACAGTGGCTCCACAACAGACGCTAACCGATGTGGAGTATCAAAGAATGCGAGATTCTGCGCTAAGAATTATTCGCGCTGTAGGGGTCGAAACTGGGGGATCTAATATTCAGTTTGCAGTGGATCCTAAAACAGGACGACAGGTGACCATCGAAATGAATCCACGAGTCTCTCGAAGCTCTGCACTAGCCTCTAAGGCTACCGGATTTCCTATTGCCAGGATTGCGACTAAATTGGCTGTGGGCTACACCCTAGATGAAATTCCAAACGACATTACAAAGAAAACTCTTTCCTGTTTTGAACCGAGTATCGATTATGTCGTCACAAAAATTCCT
>JABMMY010000145.1 GCA_013205415.1 Deltaproteobacteria bacterium | reverse complement strand
GCATCTATGAGGGCTGCTAGAGTCGTAGTTTTTCCAGACCCGGTCGATCCTGTGATAAGAATTAGACCTTTCGGTTTTTTAATCAGACTCTTAAGAATAGGGGGAAGTCCGAGTGTGTCTAATTTGGGAACATCAAAAGGAATGTGTCGAAAGGCTCCGGAAACACTCCCTCGTTGATAGAAAATATTGGCGCGGAATCTGGCTAAATTTCGAATTCCAAAGGAAAGATCGATCTGTTTTTTTTCTTCCAACTCCGTTTTTTGACTATCGGTCAAAATAGAATAACAAAGTTCCTTCGTATTAACAGGAGTCAGAGAGTCCATCTTGGCTCGGCTAATAATCCCATAAACTCTAAAACTAGGAGCGCAGCCCGCAGACAGATGCATGTCGGAGGCATTATTTTCCATCATCGCCTTAAGTAGCTGAGGTAGTGTGGTCATTTTTTTTCAATATCTCCATCAGGACGAGAGTTATTTAATACCTCTTCCAAGGTAGTCTCCCCTCGAAACAATTTAAATAATCCGCTTTGCCTTAAGGTAATTAGCCCTTCAGCCATTGCCGCCTGTTTGATCATGTCGGTATTGGCCCCTTTAATCACTAAATTACGTAGGGTTTCGGTCATTAACATGACCTCGTAGATCCCTTTTCTTCCGCGGTATCCGGTGTTGCCACATTCCTCACACCCCTTTCCCCTCATGGGAGTAAATTTCCCAATCCACTCGGTGGGTATCTCAGCGCTTATTAAATCCGATTCAGTAATCTTAATGTCCGGTTCTGCGCAATGAGAACAGTTAAATCGAATCAGTCGTTGAGCTTCAATTAAAGTAAGAGATGCGGTAATTAAAAAAGGCTCCAGGCCCATATGAAGTAATCGACTGATAGTTCCCGGAGCATCATTAGTATGAAGTGTAGAAAAAACCATATGCCCTGTGAGGGATGCCTTGATCGCTATCTCTGCAGTCTCTTGATCTCGGATCTCTCCTACCATGATAATGTCGGGATCTTGGCGTAAAAGAGATCTCAAAGCGGAGGCGAAATTCATTCCAATCGCCTCCTTCATCTGCACCTGATTAATGCCCCCCATATTATATTCCACAGGATCTTCAACCGTTGAAATATTGACATCGGGAGTATTTAATTCCGAAAGCATTCCATAAAGTGTCGTTGATTTTCCACTCCCGGTAGGGCCGGTTACTAAAACCATTCCATAGGGCTGATTCGCGGCTTTTCTGAAGGTAGCTAACTGACTTTCTTCAAAACCATTCTTTCCAAGATCGGGAGTTTTATTTCCCTGGTCCAGTAACCTCATTACTACCTTCTCGCCATACATGGTAGGCAGTATAGAAACCCGAACATCAAGTTTACTACTTCTTGTTTTTATTTGAATTCTTCCATCTTGAGGGAGTCTTTTTTCTGAAATATCCAATTCTGCCATGACCTTTATTCTAGAGGGAGTCGAGGCTTTAAATTGGGGAGGAAGTCTCATCACTTCATAAAGAGCACCATCAATACGAAGTCTGACTCTAGAATAGGTTTCAAAAGGCTCAATATGAATATCACTAGCCTTTTTTCTTATCGCCTCTACAAAAAGTTTATTGATCAAACTGATAACCGGTTTTTCCCCAACGGCCTCAGAGTCTACCGATATCGAGCCCTCTTTTTTGCCGCTATCACCTTTAACGATATCAACACTCTCTTCATCATCAACGGAATTCAGCTTTGATAATTCATCCTGCAGAGAATTGGAAATAGCATCGTATGCCTTTTGAATCAGTTTAGTAATAGCTCCTTCGGTGGCCAAATAAATTTGCGGCTCGAGATTACAAATAAAACGAATGTCATCCGACACAGTCATGTTCGAAGGATCGGCTAGAGCAATATTAATTTTATTATTAACTATCGAAAGTGGAATGATGTGATGCTTTTCACATAGGGAGCGTGGCACCAATTTTACCACCTCCACATCGACCTTAACTCCCTCAAGTGAAATCGCAGGAATTCCAAATTGCTTACTTAAAAAAGTAGCCAATACCTTCTCATTAATATGGCCTAAGGAAACAAGGGAACTTCCTATTCGAGTCTTAAATTTATCCTGATGCTCCAGAGCTAATTCCAAATCGGTTTTTTGGATAAGGCCCTGCTTCAAAAGAAGCTCACCAAGTTTTCTACCTGCTTGAGACATAAGTGTGGATTACCCTTTGTCAAAAAAACTGAATGATGTATTTATAAATAAAGAGAGATAGGACCTCTTTAATTATACCCAAGGGATCGCACAGAATCTATTGGAATGAATCTATCATCGTGCAACCGGTCATTAAGTCAGGCTGAGAAATCGACCATAAAAAAAGAAATGTGGGAGCCACATCGCATAACTTTCCAGTGGTTCGGAGCTTCGCATTAGGATGCATGGGGTCAATCAAAATAAAGGGAACCGGTAATAAGGTGTGTGCGGTGAAGGGCATCCCATCCTTATCTTGCATCATTTCACAATTACCATGGTCGGCGGTTAAGATCGCAAAGGCAGAATGGCTCTCCACCCAATTTACAATTTTCCCTAAACACCCATCTAATACTTCAAGAGCCTTCACAGCTGCAGGATAGTTTCCGGTATGCCCCAGCATGTCGGGATTAGCAAAATTAACGACGACAAAATGATAATCCCCATCTTCAAGAGCGCTCAATAGTTGCTCGGTTAAAGCTAGGGCACTCATTTCAGGTTTTAAATCGTAGGTTCTGACCTCTCTCGGGGAGGGAATCAAAATTCTTTTCTCCCCTTCAAAAGAAAGCTCCTCTCCACCATTAAAAAAATAGGTGACATGCGCATACTTTTCGGTTTCTGCAATTCTCAATTGTCTCCACTTTTGTTGACTTACCACCTCACCCAAAGTGACTGGAACCTTTGCCTTTTCAAAGGCACTAGTTAGCTTAAGACTCGCTTCGTAGGGCGTCATGCAAACCATTCCCGCTAGGGTAGGAAATTTTTGTCGCCGAAAAAAGGTAAATTCGGTCTGAGTGATCGCTCTAGTTAATTGCCGAGCCCTATCGGCTCTGAAATTAAAAAAGATAACCCCATCTCCGTCTTGAATTCCTTGATACCCTTTGGCCACTCCAGGAACAATAAATTCATCGGTATTATTTTCAGCATATTGATCCTCGATAAAGCGACCGGCTGAGGAAAAAACGGAGGTTGATCTTCCCTCCACAATAGCCTGATAGCCTTTTTCAGTTCGGTCCCAACGCGAATCCCTATCCATTCCATAAAATCTACCTGAAAGAGTTGCTATTTTTCCAACCCCTAAATCTTTACAAAAATTCTCTAGATCCGATAGGAATTTTTTAGCACTAGTAGGTGCCGTATCTCTGCCGTCGGTAAATACATGAATTTTAACATCGGTCAGCCCTTTATCTTTTGCCCATTTTAAGAGCGCAAATAAATGGCTAATATGACTGTGAACCCCTCCATCGGATACCAGTCCTATTAAATGAAGACTCGCCGGACGGACGCCTGTTGCCATTTTATTAGCTAGCTCTGAAAAGGCAGGATTTTCAAAAAATGTTTTATCCTGAATCGCTTTACTAATTAAGGAAAAATCTTGATAAACAATTCGGCCTGCACCTAAGTTAAGATGTCCCACCTCTGAGTTTCCCATGAAGCCCTTGGGTAAACCCACATTTTCTTCCGATGCCTCTAATTGGCTATGAGGAAATTTTTTGAGAAGACCTCGGTACACGGGCATCTTAGCCCCTTCGACCGCATTAAAATGGGAATCGGGATTAATACCAAACCCATCTAAAATAATTAAAAGTCCGGTGCGACCCTGCGCATTAGTCATCGGCATTATGAAGCCTCCCTTCACCCTCTCATTTAAACTCTTTGTAGTCTTTATTATTACCATAACGAGGGACTCTCTGGGGAGTGAAAATCTATTGAAAAGAATCGGTTTTGCGAATACTTTCTTTAAGTACAACAATTGAGGAGTCCTACCGATGTTAAATTTTTCTTTAAGTGATGATCAAATCGCCCTGCGAGATATGGTTCGAAAATTTGTCCAACAGGATATCATTCCTAATGCCGCTAAGTTTGATGAAAGCGGAGATTTCCCCAAGGAGATTATTAATAAGGCCTGGGAACTGGGATTGATGAATATTGCCATTCCTGAAAAATTTGGAGGAATGGGTTTAGGAATTATCGAAGACGTCGTGATTAGCGAAGAGCTTGGGGCTGGATGTTTAGGAATGACCACTAGCATTGCAGTGAATACCTTGGCTCTCTATCCGATTTTAATAGGGGGCACAGAGGCTCAGATTGAGGAGTTTGCAGTTCCTTTTTTAAGCTCACCCAAGTTAGCGGCCTTTTGTCTCACAGAACCCGGTTCCGGTTCCGACGCCGGTTCCCTTTCCACAATGGCCAAAGAGGAGGGAGATCACTTCGTAGTCAATGGCTCTAAGATGTGGATCACCAATGCCGGTCATGCTGAACTTTTTACCGTTTTTTGCACTACCAATAAAGATCTCAAAACCAAAGGTATTATTTGTCTTGTGATTCCAGCCAACACTCCAGGCATTAGTTTAGGTAAACACGAGAACAAGCTCGGGCAGAGATGCTCCGATACTCGGGCCCTTACCTTTGAAAATGTGCGTGTTCCTAAAAAGAATATGATTGGAAAATTCGGCGAGGGTTTTAAAATTGCGATGAGAACTTTAGATCGCACAAGAACCCCGATTGCGGCTGGAGCTGTAGGTGCGGCGAGATCGGCTATGACCTATGCTAAAAACTATTCGAAGGAAAGAAAGCAATTTGGACAGCCGATTGCTAATTTTCAGGCGATTCAATTTATG
>JABMMY010000144.1 GCA_013205415.1 Deltaproteobacteria bacterium | reverse complement strand
TTATCTCATTATTGAAACTAATGGCCGAGACTCTCGCATCGAATTTGATCAAGTCGTTATGGCCCTAGGGAGAAAAGCCAATATATCCGGATTTGGTTTAGAGGAGTTAGGGGTCACTATCACTCCACAGGGAACCATCGAAGTAGATCCCTTTCTAAGGACTAACTATCCCAATATTTTTGCCGTAGGAGATGTCGCAGGCCCTTACCAGTTCACTCATACCGCAGCTCACATGGCATGGTTTGCGGCGGTTAATGCTTTGTTTGGATCCCTAAAGAAATTTAAAGTTGATTACCGAGTGGTTCCTTGGTGTACCTTTACAGATCCAGAGGTGGCTCGTGTAGGACTCAGTGAAGATGAGGCGAAAGAGAAAAAAATTCCCTATGAAGTCTCTATTTACGGTCTGGATGATTTAGACCGAGCTATTGCCGACCAAGAGGCCCATGGTATTGTGAAGGTTCTTACCGTACCGGGCGGTGATAAAATTTTAGGAGCTATGATCACGGGGGATCACGCGGGTGATTATATTGTGGAATTTGTTTCCGCAATGAAACACCGATTTGGAATGAATAAAATCTTAGGAACCATTCATATTTATCCCACACTAGGAGAGGCCAATAAATACGTAGCGGGTGTGTGGAAGAAAAATCATGCCCCTCAAACCCTTCTTCGGTGGGTGCAAAAATTTCACGCTTGGCGACGAGGTGATACCACCGGAAATATTAGTAAGCCCTCCTCAGATAATACAAACAACTCTTCTAACGATTCTCATTTAGCGGCATAAAAAAACCCCAGAGACCTTTTTAAGTGCTCTGGGGTTTTCATTTTAAATTAAATTAAGTGTGAGAGTTATTACACTCATCGACATGACCCTTATGATTTTTATGATGATGGCCATCATGTTCATAGTCGGTATGATCTCCATGCTTTTCGGTTTTATGGCCACATTTTTTAGCATGTTTGTGTTCATGACTCTCGTGAGTTTTATGCTCAGCATCCATTGGCTTTGGAGTAGCTTCAGCAGTTGGCGCTGGCGCTACTACAGGTGCAGCCTCATCAGCAAAGATTGGATTTCCAATAAGACCTAGCAAAGAGATAAAGGCCAGGCCTTTAATTAGTTTAAATGTCATATGATAACTCCTTAATTAATAGATTTAAAAAGATGATGAATGATTATATCTCAATCCCATTTAGTAAGGTTAGCATACCGTATCAATTATTTTAGGGACAAGATTTGAATGGAATAGACCTAGGTAAAAATTCATTTTCAGCCATCGGTTAGGCCGTGAAGAACGACTACGATTTCATGTTTTCTGAGATCGATCCAAATCAAAGCACTCGCCTCTACACTAGGAGCCCAATAGGTAGCACTATCAAGATAGACCCGATTATTTTTCAGATTACTTTTTAAGCTTTTAGAAAACAAAGAAATAAAATTTCCAAAATTCCGAATCGCCAACTTAGAAGGACCGTCCTCTAAAGTTAAAGCCCCCTGCTTAGCATTGGCTAAATGAAGATTTAAACTCTCACGAATCACTTTACTGCCCTGTTTTGAAGTTGTTAACTGGCTAGACAACTCAAGATCGGTCTTTATAAACCTTTTAGCTTGCTCTAATGTGAGTTCAATAAAGTGATATTTATGCACCTGGGGGCACAGGGCCAACTCCTTAAGCTCGCTCTCTAGGGGTAAACAACGCGCACTCACAAGTGTTTCTAATTCCATGTTTAGAACTTCACCTTTGGAGTTATCCCCCCTTAAATTAGTGTTCAATAAAACAAATAAAACCAATAAAAACAATGTATTACAATTCATAGTTACCTCAGATGAAATTACCGAGGCCAACACTAACTCAACGCATTAAGTATTTCAAGAGGGGTCAGTGAATGGGTTTATTAGGCAGTTCATTAGGGTTCTCACCCGTTGCAGGAAAATATTGGGCTAATAGGTCGCCCATCTCTCCAATAGCCTTTGCCATAGCTTGGCCGGCAGCCTTGGTTTTAATTCCCTGCACAATTTCTTCGACCTGAATATCCCAAGTTTCTGAGGCCACCTTTTTATTAATTCCAGAATCGGCCAGAATCTGCACTCGCCTTTCAAACTCTGAAACAAAGATTAAAATTCCAGTCGACTCTTTCGTTTGGATTAACCCCTGTGCTGTAAATTCTCTTAAAGCTCTGACATAAACCCTTTTTTCTAACTGTCGAGAAGAGATTAGATATCTAGAAACGATTGGAAATGAGGTAACTATTAATCCGATAACTAAGGTTGCTAATGGCCATTCCCACAGGCGAATAGATTCCTCCGAAAATCCTAAAAACCGATTTTCTAAAACAGCAATTCCAGTTCCCATGACTGTAAAAAAGATAGCACGTAACAAATAGTGTTCCCAAAATGTGGCCGATTTTTTAACGACCATCATGACAATTTCACCACGGCTTTTAACTTCAGCCTGTTGAATAGCCTTCTCAATCAGCTGAAAATCCTCTTCGGAAAAGTATTGATAGTGTTTCACCATGATCCTGAAGACCCCCCTCCGCCAAAACCACCGCCTCCGCCGCCTCCAAAACCACCGCCACCACCCCAGCCACCCCC
>JABMMY010000143.1 GCA_013205415.1 Deltaproteobacteria bacterium | reverse complement strand
TTTTTTAAGATTTTTATTTTTTTCAAGATCGATCTCAATGCTATCGTCTTGAAAACAGGCCGCAAGCACCTTGGATAGATGCTCTTTAATCATCTTGGAGCCGGCCACTAAGGCGGCCACCTTTTGCTCTTCAGCAGCTTTCCAGTCGATAAATTTTTCAATTTCTGGGTGGTCCAGATCTAAGCAGACCATCTTGGCGGCTCGTCGAGTGGTTCCCCCACTTTTAATAGCCCCTGCAGCTCTGTCTCCAATCTTCAAGAAGGACATCAACCCACTCGATCTTCCTCCACCCGTAAGTTTTTCTCCCTCACCTCTTAACCGACTAAAATTAGTTCCGGTACCCGAACCATATTTAAAAAGACGCGCCTCTCGAATCCACAGATCCATGACACCATCCTCATTCACAAGATCATCATTCACACTTTGAATAAAACAGGCATGAGGCTGAGGATGCTCATAAGCATTTTCAGAAAATTTTAATTCGCCGCTTTTGGCATCGACATAACTATGACCTTGTGCAGGACCATTGATTCCATAAGCATAGTAAAGCCCAGTATTAAACCATTGGGGACTATTAGGTGCCGCAATTTGGTGAGCCAACATGTAACAAATCTCGGTGTAAAAATTTTCTGCGTCGATTTCAGTCGTAAAATAACCATGACGACGGCCCCAATCGGTCCAACAACCGGCCATCCTATGAAACACCTGCCGACAGTCATTCTCACCGCCTGTTTCAGTGTCCTTTATAGGAACTCCCGCTCGTCTAAAATATTTTTGTGCCAAAATATCGGTCGCCACCTGTGACCAGGTGGAAGGAACTACCACCTCCTCTTGAGAAAAAACGACTCGCCCATCCACCTCGCGAATTTCAGATCTCCTTTTTTCAAATTCAATTCCGTCGTAACTTGATTTGATATTTTTTGTAAAATGGCGATCGATTTTCAATGTTGTCTCCCCCTATTTAAATCAGAAGAATGAATAGAATCTTCACCCTATATTGCCATGTTAGCATGTGCCCTACATTAAGGGTCAACGCCCGTCTCACTACGGATCGCGTCTTAAGCAGAGTGTAATAACTGTGTGCCGCGTTAGGTGGTTGGGAACCTTAGGATTTTTAAACAAACTTTTATAAAAAATTATCTCGCGTCAAATATAACAAAGGAGTGCTATTCGCACTCTCGCCAACTGCTGCCCCATCCCATGTCCACCTTCAAAGGAACCTTAAGTGGCATTGCAGCCTCCATCTCCTCTCTTAGAAGTTTTCTGGCCGCCTGCTCTTCATTTTCTGGAACCTCTAATAACAATTCATCATGCACCTGTAAAAGAATCTGTGCTTTCAAATTCTCCGTTTTAAGTCTTCGATAGGTCGATAACATGGCAATTTTAATCATGTCGGCGGCAGAGCCTTGAATAGGACTATTGATGGCGGTTCGCTCTGCCATCTCTCGTCTCATTCTATTTTGAGAATTGATCTCTGGAATAAATCTTCTACGACCCAGACGAGTGGTGACATACCCCTTTAGCTTTGCCTCTTCGATGAGGGACTGTAAAAATTTTTTCACGCCACTATAGGTTTCAAAGTAGGAATCGATGAAGGACTTAGCCTCTCCTGGAGAAATTTTTAAAGTTTGAGAAAGTCCATAGGCCGTTTGTCCATAGACGACACCAAAATTAATCGTCTTAGCCGCTTTTCTCTGCTCCGATGAAACGGTCTGAGTTTTAAAAATTTGTCTTGCAGTATGTTCATGAACATCTTCGTCATGAAGAAATGCACGCATTAGCTCTTTGTCCTCACTCATGTCGGCGAGCACCCTAAGTTCAACCTGTGAGTAATCGGCCGACAAAAGTTTTTTCCCAGGCGCTGCGATAAAGGCGGCGCGCACATCGTAACGTTTATCGTCGATAGTAGGAATGTTTTGAAGGTTAGGGTGCGAGCTAGAAAGTCTTCCGGTAGCGGTTACCGTTTGATTATAACTGGTGTGAACTCTCAGGGTTTCTGGGTGAATCTGATTCAATAATCCCTGAACGTAGGTAGATTTCAGTTTATTAAACTCTCTATACTTTAAAATCCACTGACAAATCTGGTGATCACTAGAAAGCTCTTGCAACACACCTTCATCGGTAGAAACTCCGGTTTTTGTTTTTCGAATGATAGGAAGCCCTAGTTTCACAAATAAAACTTCCGATAGTTGTTTAGGAGAATTAATATTAAAGGCCCCTTGAGCTAATTCAAAAATCTTATCCTCTACACTACTGATATCTTCGGTCAAAGCCTCATCCATCTTCAAAAGACTGGCTTTATCCACCTTAATCCCTGTGTATTCCATGTCGGCTAAGACCTCTAGTAATGGAATTTCAATTGTCTCATAAAGATTTGAAAGGCCCGCCTCCTCCAACATCGGATTTATGAGATGATGAATTCGTAGGGTCACATCGGCATCTTCGCCTGAATACTGTGTAGCCTTTTCAATCGACACCTCTGCAAAGGAGATCTGATTTTTACCCTTTCCGGTAACCTCATCGAAGCTAATATTTTGATGTCCTAAATGACGTAAAGCCAAAGCATCCAAGTTATGGGGCTGTTCGGGATCTAAAAGGTAGCTCTCAAGCAGAGTGTCTCCGAGAATTCCTTTGAGCTCCGCTCCCCATCTTCTCAGGATCTGCAGATCATACTTTAGGTTTTGTCCTATTTTTTTTATCTTAGGATTTTCAAAAAGTGGTTTTAGCCTTTCTAATACCCAATCATTTTCTAACTGACCGACATCCAAACTCTCAGGAGCGCCGACTGGAAAATGACCTACAGGAATATAGGCGGCCTGTCCCTCTTCATAGGAGATAGAAATCCCGACCAGTTTGGCAGAATGAATTGTTAATGATGTTGTCTCGGTATCGACTGAAATAAACTCCGCCCTTTCACAAATGGTAATTAGCTCCTCCAATTGTGATTTGGAACTGATCGTTTCGTATTTTCCAGTTTTAAATTTGGCATTATCGGTTTTGAAATCAAATCTCTTCATGAGATTTTGTAAGTCCATTTCCTCTAAAAAGGCCTTAAGAGCCTCCATATTGGGACCCTGGTACTCGCACTCACTCCATTTAAAATCTATCGGAACATCACACTTCACCGTTGCGAGCTGGCGACTTAAATAGGCAATCTCCTTTTCGGTTCGTAGGGTTTCACGGCGTTTATCCTGTTTGATCCTGTCTAAATTTTCGTAGATCCCTTCCATACTTCCAAATTGGATAAGAAGATCGGCGGCCGTCTTCTGTCCGACTCCCGTCACCCCTGGAATATTATCTGAGGCATCACCCATCAGGCCTAGAAAATCGACCACCTGATGAGCCTCCACACCAAATTTTTCTTTGACTCCTAACGGGTTGTAACGCTTGTCCTTCATCGTGTCGTAGACCGTGACCTTATCATTCACAAGCTGCATCAGATCTTTGTCACCCGTGATAATTTCTACGACATACCCCTCTTTTTCAGCTCTCTTAGCAAGCGTCCCAATAATATCGTCAGCCTCATAGCCCTCCATCTCCAAACGCTTAATCCCAAAACAGTCTACAGAACGTAAAATGTGAGGAATCTGAATAATTAAATCTTCAGGAGGAGCCTCTCTATTGCTCTTATAATCCTTATAAATCTCTTTTCTGAAGGTGGGTTTTGCCGTATCAAAAGCAATCACCAGGAGGTGCGGTTTTTCGACATCTAATACCTTTAAAAGCATGTTGATAAAACCAAAAATGGCGTTGGTGGGAAATCCTTTTGAATTAGAAAGGTGTTGAATCGCAAAGTAGGCCCTAAAAAAATAGGAGCTACCATCAATAATATAAATTTTATTCTTATCTGACATTTATCACGCCTTACGTTTAGATCTGACTATTTCAATCATGGCTGGCAAAATCGACACGACAATAATAGCCAAAATAACCAGAGTAAAATTGTGTTTCACCGTAGGAATATTTCCAAAAAATAGACCTGCCAAAACAAAAAGAACGATCCAAATAATTCCCCCAACTACGTTATACATAGCAAAAAAGGAATACCTCATTTTTCCTACCCCTGCCAAAAAAGGGGCAAAGGTACGAATGATCGGAACAAATCTCGCAAAGATAATAGTTTTACCGCCATACCGCTCATAAAATCTTTGAGTCTTATCTAAATATTCTTTTTTAAAAATCGCAGATTTGCCCTGGAGAACTTTGGGGCCTAGGTAACGGCCCACACTGTAGTTCAAAGCATCTCCTAAGATCGCTGCGGTACAAAGAAGGGGAATTAAAAGAGTCGGGCTTAGATCCCCTTTGGCGGCAAAGGTACCCGCAGCAAAAAGAAGTGAGTCGCCCGGTAAAATGGGTGCCACTACAAGCCCAGTCTCACAAAAAATAATAATAAAAAGAATCGCGTAGGTCCAGATGCCATAGTTTTGAATGACGGTGCTTAAATGAACATCCAAATGCAAAAAAAGATCGATAATTTGATGGATAGCTCCGAAATATTCGCCCATGATTGTCTCCTGTTTTTATTTATTTCCGCCGCCAGAATCGCTGAAAGAGTTCGCGATGTAAACCATGAATCCTATTCTTAACCTCCCCAAATGAGAATTCCCAGGGTATAATTAAAAAATAAACATGAGTCTAACTATATGCGCCATCTATTTTTCATTCTAATTCTTATCCTTTGCTCTGTGGGTAGATCTGACGAGGATTTCAATTACAACTATGGCATCGAGGGAGGAGTTAATATTTCTAATATCCTCGTGTCTCCAAATACAAATACAGACAATAAATTAGGGGCCGTGGGGGGGCTTTACTGGGAGTTTTTTCCAGGAGACGTTTTTTCACTTCTTACCGGGGGTTATTTGGTAGGAAAAGGTTATTCAGAGCCATCCAGCAATTACCGAGTGGTTTTAAATTACGTACAACTACGTTTTTTGGGAAGACTTGCTTTTTATCGTACCCAATCTAGTCGAGCTTTTCTTGATTTTGGGGGAGGTGGAGATCTTATCACTCAAAAAGGAACTCAAAATTTTCCTACTCCCTCAAATTTAGACTCCATTAAAGATTTTGATACTAGTCTTTTAGCAGGATTGGGATATGAGGCAGCCATCACTAAAGACTTCACCTTAGCTTTCAATATTAAATATCACTATGGTCTTATAAATTTGTACAAAACTACCGCTACATCCACAACAGCCCATTCCCACGGAATCATGGTAACCACAGCGATTCAGTTTTCCACTGAACGGGAGTCTGTGGCTACTACTGAAGACAGAGCTAAAGAATTTATAAATCGAAATAAATAGTTCCTGAGCTGAAGGAGCCATCACCTCTGTAACTTCAAATGAGAATCGCAGATATAAATACCTGGCCCCGAATAATGGGTAAGGCCGGCCTCATAAAGGTGCGGGAATAGGAGTCGTTGTTTCATGAAAATGGAGCTGCTAAGGGCGAGTTTATAAGCCTTCTTGTATTAGTAACTTCCAGGTCTATTTTTTAATGAAAAATTTTATCGAGGACCCGCATACCCGTTCACATAGGCCAGATAAAGATCAAGGTGGGCCTGTAAAAAGCGGTCCTTTTTTGTAGTGACCCAGACCTTCCTAGCCATTCTAGATAGGTCATGTCGAATTTTTGCGGCGGTAAAATTCAAAACAAATAGTGGGTCGTTTTCATTGCGCCGTCCCCGGCGAAATAACCGCTGCGCCATGGAAATTTTTTCTACTTTAACGGCGGTATGAATGGCGTGAGGTAATATTTCCTTTATTAAT
>JABMMY010000142.1 GCA_013205415.1 Deltaproteobacteria bacterium | reverse complement strand
TTACTTCAAAATCGGATCCTACAAAATCGGGATCAAAAAATAGTTTGGTTTAAACGGGCGGCAGAGCTTCTGGCCCATCTTCACGGAAAGACATTTCCGGTTCCCACAACGCTTCCGGTCGCCGGGCGTTTTTTTGATCGGGACAAGTATTTTTCTGAGCTTAATTTTACCTTGGAATACCTGCATCAAAAATTACTAAATCAAGGGGGTCTAGAAAGTTCGGCATTAGAAACACTGAAAAATTTCTGCCAGGACATTTCTGAAATTTCTCCGGTCGTGTTTGCGCACCGAGACTATCACTGCAGAAATTTACTAATTAGAGATGAAACTCTCTTTATGATCGATTTTCAGGATGCACGATTAGGCTCTCCTCATTATGATCTCGCCAGTCTTCTGTATGATGCCTATGCACCACTCACCGACATAGAACGGTTAGATGTTTTAGATTCCTATACTAAGGCACTGAAGAATTTTCCAGTTTCCCAACAAATAGATTGGAACCTCTTTGAGATTCAGATTAAACAGGTGGCCTTTCAGCGAACACTCAAAGCCGCGGGCTCTTTTGCCTCCTTTTTTATTCGATTTGGAAAATCGACTCACTTCCCCTATTTAATCCCCGCGTTAACCTCCGCATTAAACCTTCAGAGGGGGGGTTTGGGAGTCGGCCCCAGTGTTTTAAATATTGAAAAATGGATTACTCTTATTTCTAGGATCCAGATAAAATAACCTCCATGTCGGCCAAGATTAAAAAAGGGATGATTCTTTCTGCCGGTTTAGGAACTCGGCTAAATCCCATTACCCAATCGATTCCCAAGCCACTCATTTCGGTATTAAACACACCCAACATTCTTTATGTTCTTTTTTTACTTAAGCGCGCGGGAATTAGGGATGTGGTCATCAACCTTTTTCATTTACCCAAAAAGATAGAGCAGTTTTTTATTGAAAAAAACTATTTGGGAATGAACTATTTTTTTACTCACGAGGATCCTATTTTGGGTACCGGGGGAGGATTAAAAAATGCGGAGCCCTTTCTAAAGGACTGTACCTTTGTTTTGGCTAACTGCGATTTTGTATCCAATCTTGATATTGCGAAAAGCATGGAGCGCCATTTTATTAAGAGATCAATGGCCTCTATGATTCTTACTCAAGACGATTCCAGGCAGCATTTATATTCTAAGGTCGGTATTGCCGCCGATGAAACCTTGGTGAGTTTGCCAAAATTACAGACAAAAAATGCAGATCACTTCGGAATTTTTACCGGTATTCATATTTTAGATTCTAGGGTCTTAGATTTTTTAGAGCACAAACCCTGTGGGATTAATGATGTTCTTTACCCTAGATTAATGAAAGAATTTTCAGGCGCTGTTCACGGCTTTATTGACCACAATGCTTTTTGGTGTGACACAGGTGACCTGCCGGCCTTCTTACAAACCAATCGGTTTCTTTTGGAAAGGCTTCAGCAAAAGGATCCTTTAATAACCGATCTATTTAAATCTCTGGAAACTCCCTACACAGAGATGGCTCCTGGCGTGTGGGTAGAAGAGGGCGAGTCACCTCCTACAAATGTAACCTTTATCGGCCCTGTTTTATTAGGAAAAAATATCTCCTTTGGAAATTCTGTCACCGTGGGCCCCTTTGCCATCCTGGGACAAAGTTCAGTGCTTGGGGATCATTGCACAGTTACCGACTCTGTTTTATTAAATGGTGCTGAAATAGTAGCGGGTGCTAAAATTTCTCACGTCGTACAATTTAAAAATATCTCTCTCTCCGCAAAAACAATCGTCTAAAAAGACATACTGATAGTCTTTGCTTAAATCTTTTTTATGATCTCCTACCGATTTAACCTTGAGGGAAGAGGTCCTCTTGCTGAAGGGTTTATTCCCATTCGGCCTTGAATTCCACTTGTGGCAGCACCCGTGAAGCGACCAGGTAAAATTCTAGGGCCTGAACTAGAGCCCCCGCGGGCAAATCGTGGGCCACCACTATTAAAGTTTTGTAGTGCATTTCCATTAACATTGGAAACTCCATTATTATTTAGGTAGGGATTGCGACTCATCATCTGCTGCTGAAACATCTGGTTTTGTTGGGCCAGTTGCTGCAAAAGCATCGCTGTACTAGGGTCGGGTTGAGCCACCGCAGGGCGCTGTGGAATATCATCATTAAACCGACTTGGCTGATAGGGCATAAAAGGCGTTTGGCCTGATGGCTGGCCTAAAGCACCTAAGGGAAATGGCTGAGGTGGAGGCGGTTGAAAAGGTGGAATCTGTGGAATCTGCCCCTGTTGACTAGGAGGGGTGCTAATCGAAGGGCTGATCTGTGGGCCCTGTTCACTACGATCTGAATTCCCTTTAGAATTATTGGGCCGTTGTGCTTGGTTCAGCGCTCCCTGTAATGCCTTTATCGCCTGCTCATTATCTCTTTCATTGGGATCACGTTGTGCAAGTTCATCTGCACGGTTCCGCTCAGCATCTCTCTCCGCCTGAGCTCTACGCAAAGCATCTATCGCCTCTTGCAATTGATTTTGGTTAAAACTGCCGGATGGGTTTGCAGGATTAGGAATCACCTGAGGGGGAGTAAATACTGAAGCTCCTGCTGAAGGATCTATCGTTGGAGGGGCTGTTGGATTTGGATTTGGATTTGGATTTGGATTTTGCGTTGGCGTTACTGGGTCAAGTACACACATTGTAATACC
>JABMMY010000141.1 GCA_013205415.1 Deltaproteobacteria bacterium | reverse complement strand
GATTAAGCTAGTCGGTGGCCAGGTAGATCGTCTTATTCTTGTTTTTGGTCCTGAGGGATCTGGACTGACCAATGAAGAGATCGGGCTATGTGATTGGGTAGTCACCATCCCCTCCCTTCAGAAATATCGCTCTCTGAACTTAGCGCAATCTGTGCTTATTTTTTGTTACGAAGCCAATATGGCTCTGCTTGAAGACTGGGAAGCCCTAGAGCCCGCTAAGCCCTCCAGCAAAGAAAAATTAATTCAACACATGATTCAGGTGGCTGAGGAGGTGGGCTTTATTTTACCGGAAGACCCCTTTAAAATGAGGTCTCGCTTAGAAGATATTTTCTCTCAGTTGCCAAGTCATATAAAAGATATCAAAACATTACATGGACTATTGAATCAGGTAGGGCGATCTGTCCAAAAAGGGACGGCAGACATTAAGGGTAGATTTCGTCACGCCTTAGTAAAGGATAAAGAGAATGGAAATTAAAAAAGATAGTGAAAACATAAAGCACGAAAATACAGAAAACGACAATTCTGAAGTTGAAGTATTGGCCCCCGACCTTGTCAAAGAGATAGACCACGAAAAGGCTGCGATTGAGGCCGTGCACAGAGCAGAAAAAGAGATTCTTTATGTCCGTGCTGAGTTTGATAACTATAAAAAAAGACTCCTTAAAGACCAAGAAATTTCTATAAAAATGGCCAACAGGGGTCTTATTACTGAACTGCTATCCGTTTTAGATTTTTTTGAACATGCAGTAGCCCACTCCAGCAAGCTAAAGGACAAAGGAGATAGTGATGTCACCAATTTTGTCACTGGAATTGAGATGACTCGCTCTGAGCTTGTGCAATTATTAACTCGTTTTGGCGTTGAATTAATCGGTGAACCAGGCGAGAATTTTGATCCTCTAAAACATGAAGCCATTTCTGAAATTGAAGATAAAGAAAAGGTGGGAAATACTATTTTTTCCGTACTTCAAAAAGGATGTATGCTCCATGGAAAATTACTAAAACCGGCTCGCGTAGTCGTGGTCAAAGAGAACTAATTCATGGCAAAAAAAGATTATTACGAAGTCTTAGGTGTTTCACGATCGGCCTCTGAAGAGGATCTTAAAAAAGCATTTCGTAAGCTTGCGATTCAATATCATCCCGATAAAAATCCGGGGGATAAAAAGTCCGAAGAGGCTTTTAAAGAGGCTAACGAAGCTTACCAAGTTTTGAGTGAACCCAAAAAACGGGGAATGTACGACCAGTTTGGCCATGCGGGCATGGGGGCCGGAGGGGGATTTGATCCGAGTGGATTTGCCGGAGGATCTTTCTCCGATATTTTTGATAATATTTTTGGAGATATTTTTGGAGGGGGCGGCGGTAGACAGGGCGGCGGCGTGGATCTCCGTTATAATTTAGAAATTACCTTTGAAGAGGCGGCTCTTGGCGTAGAAAAAAAGATAAATTTTGAAAAAGAGTTCTCCTGTGAAACCTGTACAGGCTCTGGTGCCAAGGCCGGCACTCGCCCTCAAACCTGTAAGAGCTGTCGTGGCACCGGACAGGTGAAATTTAATCAAGGTTTTTTTACCTTAGCGAGAACCTGTCCGCAATGTGCAGGTCGTGGCGCTATCATTGAAAGTAAATGTTCAGATTGCCGAGGCTCTGGAAGTATCAAAAAACCCCACACAGTGAATGTCACTATTCCTGCTGGAATTGATAACGATCAACGCATCCGTTTAAGAGGCCAAGGAGAGGCGGGTGATGGTGGAGGAAATTCAGGGGATCTTTATGTGTTAATCAGAGTCCTAGAACACCCTCTTTTTAAACGAGAAGGAGAGCATGTGGTTTTAGACATGCCGATTACCTTTGCTCAAGCAGCTCTAGGATCCGAAATAGAGGTTCCTTCATTAACTGGACCCTGTAAACTTGATATCAAATCAGGAACTCAATCGGGAGAGACCTTTCGCATGAGAGGCAAGGGCATCAAGCGACTTAATGGTTCAGGTCATGGGGATCAATTTGTTAGAGTTACTGTAGAGATACCTAAGCATTTGACTAGCAAACAAAAAGATCTATTAAAGCAATTTGCCAATGATGAAAAACCTGAGGCGCACCCAGGCGTGACAAATTTCTTAAAAAAGTTCAAAGACATCTTAAGAACATGAAGCAAATTTCCACACTCTTTCTTGGTTTTTGTTTACTCGGATTAACTCATTGTGCTTCCCAACAGATCAATTCCCTTTCTCAAGGGAAATATGACACCCCCCGTGGCAACAAAGTAGAACCAGAAGCTAAAGTTACCTTTCTTCAGGCTGAAAAATATTTTTTTGACAGAAATTTTGATAAGGCACTTCCTCTTTATCAAAATATTAAAAGTAAATTTCCAAACGGAAAGGCCGTTCAACTCGCTAGTTATAGAATAGGATCTATTTTTTATTACCAAAAAGACTACAATTCAGCCTCTAAAGAGTTTGAGTCTTTCATAGGCAAATTCCCAAGATCTGAAATTACTTTTGATGTCACCTATAATTGGGCAGCCGCAGAATTTCAGCAAGAGAAAGCTGAAAAAGCAAATGAGGTGCTCTCTCGATTGAAACTAGCCGATGTCTATGCTCAAGGACCTAAGAGAGCTGAAATTGTTTTTCAACTAGCGGCGCAAGTTTCTACGGCCATGGGAAATAATTCAGGCGCTGCCCTAGCTTACTTAGCGGAACTACAAATACCCCTATCCCAATTCAATCGCGAAAAACTAGAGGCCTCCATCGCTAAAAGCATTAATGCTATCCAAAACACTAACGAACTAAATAGACTTCTCACACAGGTAAAAGAGGAACGCTTTCGGGATAGAATTAATAATAGAATTGCTGTTCTTGGCCTTCAGGCCGAACCACAGGTCACGCCAAACATAGGATTGCCTAATCCACCGCCATTGCCACAGGAGCCCCTTTTTAAAAATCAAAATTTAATTTCAGGGACCGTAGGAGAACGAAGCACTGTTGGGATCGTCTTGCCGCTTACAGGTAAATTCTCAAGCTATGGGAAAAAGGCATTAGATGCTATTTTGCTGGCGGCTAAATCTTAT
>JABMMY010000140.1 GCA_013205415.1 Deltaproteobacteria bacterium | reverse complement strand
TCAAATGGCAGGCCTATGGCTACAAAGATATGGAGTATTTTAAGCTAAAAATCCTTCAAAAGGTTGGCTACCTAAACTCCCGATATCACTTAGTCGCCGACAAATAAAAGAAAGAGGCTCTTATATGTATATTCCCTAGACACCTCAAATGCTTCACCCCCGCTAAAAAAAAAAATAACCCCCTAATATAACTCTGCTTTCTTACCGATAACTATCTTAAGGGATTCTATTGGTGCTTAACGCGGAGTATAATATCCAGATGGGGATTGGGGTTAAAAATGAGCGTGGGCAGGTAGCCATTCTATTTGCCTTGGTGTTTACCTTCATGTTCGTTCTCTTTGCTTTTGTCGTCGACTTTAGCCATCTCATTAACAATAAAATTAATCTTCAACTAGCCGCAGATACGGCTGCCTACGCCGGAGCTGCATGGCAAGCTCGAACCCTAAATCAAATAGGACAGGTGAACTATCACCTACGGCAAGATCTAAAAGAATTGGCGATGAGAATTAACATCACACATGCGCGTCACAATCGAGAATTTCCTAGAGGAAATAATTTTATTCAAGGCCCCAATGCAAAATCGACTCATCAGCCTTTTGTCTGTCAGCAGGCTCATGGATATCGCTCCCTATCGGGGACTGCCTATCAATCGATTACAAATCTCTGTGCGAATGCCGATCCCAGAACAGGGGGATTGCCTCCTATCGTAGTGCCACCTGTCATTGCTAATTTCGATCCTTTTCAAGTCGCTTTAAATAAGCAACTCACACGAATTCGCGATGTAGCTGATAAAGAATGCCAAGCCGCCGCTTTGGATAATCGAAGATTATCGGAACATTTAATTTCAGTTTTCACCGAGAGAGCAAAGTTTCACCGACAGCAGATTAGGTCTTTAGAGGAGTTCGTAAACTCAGCCGCAGATGAAGATGCGAGTGCCAATGCTCGTAATCCACTTTTAAAATCTGTTTACGAAACGGTTCGAAGAAACTTAAGCCGTTCTAATCGTGAAGGTGATTTTAAGATTGAGGTTCTACAGCCTCGTGACGGTGCTTATGTCCAATTAAATGAGTACGTCACTCGAGCTAAAATTTTCTTTTATGAATATAGTACTGCGGGTGATCCTGCTAAAAACCAATTGGTCAGTGGTTGTGTCGCCATTCCAAAGCAAATATCTTTTTCAAGTATCACAGGCGAGGACATGGTAGCAGGTTATGAAAAAGAACAATCGATCATTACCTATTTTGCGGTCAAGGTGAGTAGCACCCCAAGACTTCTTTTTATGCCTCAGAAATGGCTAGATTCAACATTTCCGAAATTAGAGGCCTTTGCCGCCGCCAAGCCCTTTGGAAGTCGTATTGGGCCCAAAGAAAATACAGATAACCTCCTTCCCACTCCAGGTCGTCCCAACAATGATAATCCCATGATGAATTTTAGTTTTCGCCCTAATGATACCTTAGGAATTCAAAGCACAAAACGACTAGCACTCTTTGATAGATTTCATCCCTTTAATGCTTCCGGAAGATCCGATGGGAATCAAACTACAGGTTGGCCTGAACCGGACCGCCAGGATATTAGATCTGCACTTCAGCTCATCCGTGCCCCTACCATCTTTGATGCTACTTTTTTTACCATCTTTCCCGATCCAAATAGTAACGATGACTATAGCGAACCTGAATTTGCTAATGCACTTTTTCCAGATTTTCTAGAGGCTTCGGGGCCGGATAATCGACTGATTGATACCGGTAGTCCAAGCACAGGCCCCTACTTTCAGTTAACCGGTAATAAAGGCCCCGGCTGGATTCGGGTGAATGCCAGCCAAAGTGGACAGAGATCCTATGGTAACTACGCTCAAGAACAGGTGGGCTCCCACTCCACTACAGGAGTGACTCAATTTGATATCGTAAAAGATAGTCCCAATGATTTTGGCTTTGCCACCAAAGATCAAATCAATAGCGCCTGGGCTCCAAATGGGCAAAATGGAAGAATTGGCTATTCGGTAAAGTTTATTCCTTTTGATGGGTTGGTGAGGTTCTTAGAGGTAGAAAGTACTAATGGGGGGAAAAGCCCGCTTGTTAATAAACCCTCTGGGGATCCCAATATTAATAAACCCCCTCTCCACTAAACTCCGGTTCTTTACATAGAGTAAAGAACATGATTATCTCCAAAAACTAATGAAGATTTTAGCCGTTGATAGCTCCTGTGACGAATCTTGTGCCGCAGTGATAGATACCACTCAGTGGAAACTTTTATCCGATGTGGTTCATTCTCACGTCGATAGTATGAAAAAATTTGGTGGAATCGTTCCTGAAATTGCAAGTCGCGAACATTTAAAAGGGCTCCCACTTGCTATTCATGAGGCTCTAGAAATAGCAAAACTAAAACCCACCGAAATCGATCACTATGTAGTGACTAATCGCCCAGGTCTTATTGGAGCTCTTCTTGTGGGACTTTCCTTTACCAAGTCTCTCGCCTTTTCTAGTGGCAAACCCTTTTCTACTTTAAATCATATTGAGGCTCATCTCTATTCTCCCTTGCTAACCACTCTCGATGGGAATGAAGCCCCCCCTTTTCCTTGGGTAGCCTGTGTCGTAAGTGGAGGGCATACTGAAATATTTCACGTCGAATCTTTACTAAAATACACCTGGCTCGGCGGCACTTTAGATGATGCCGCAGGAGAGGCTTTCGACAAAATCGGAAAACTTTTAAATCTCTCCTATCCCGCAGGACCCAAAATCGACAAATGGGTGAGAGAATCGGCAACCCCTGCCGATCGAGGTCGTTATCGATTTCCCAGAGCTAAAACAGAGGCTCATCATTTTTCTTTTTCAGGATTAAAAACGGCCGTCTCTCTTCAAGTGAAAAAATCTGATCTTTCAAATCAAGCCGAAGTCTTAGCTCTTGCAGCCTCTGCTCAAGAGGCTATTTTAGATGCTCTCGTGATTAAACTTCTTCACAGTCAACAGATCTTAGGAGTTAATACTTTAGTTCTCACCGGAGGAGTGGCTTGCAATTCACGACTCAGAGAAAAATTACCTCAAAGTTACTTTCCTATTCCCAAACACTGTACCGATAATGCTGCCATGGTGGCACTGCTGGCAGCATGCTATGCTAAACAAAATCGCTTAGTGGCAGAAGATTGGAATACCACGGCCTACCCCTCTGGAAATTTAATAAAAAATTAAAATGGCTCACCCTAAAGAAATTTTAGCTAAACTAAATGCCAATGCGAGAAAATCGCTGAGCCAAAATTTTTTAACCTCTCCTCACTGGGCTGAAATTTTAACCAATGCCGTCACTGAAGGAGAAACACCAAAGGCCATCTGGGAAATTGGACCAGGGCTTGGGGCCCTCACCCAATTACTCGTAAAAAAGGCCACAGTTCCTGTGACACTGTTTGAGTACGACAGAAAACTTTCTGCCTTTTTGAGAGAAGAATATCCTGAAACCCCTCTTATTGAAGGGGATGTTTTAAAAGCACCTCTAGAGGCCCTAGCTAAAAAAGCGAATCGAATCGCAGTTCTTTCCAATCTGCCCTATCATTTATCCTCTCCTATTTTCTTTAAGCTCGTCGATATCAAACCTTTTCTCACCCGAGTGGTGCTCACCTTTCAAAAGGAATTTGCCCAAAGATTACTTGCGAAGGTGGGACAGGAAAGTTACGGCGGATTAAGTATCGTGGCACAACTTCATTTTAAAATAACAAGCCTTGGAACACTTCCTAGCGGGGCCTTTTATCCCGCCCCCTCGATTGCGTCAGAAGCGGTTATCTTAGAACCCTTAAATCCTACAGATTTAGATGTTCCTAAAATATGTAAATTGATCAAAGCAGGATTTTTGCACCCCAGAAAAAAGATGGTAAGTAATTTAAAGCAGGCCTTTCCCAACGTAGATTGGGAACAGGCCTTGGCCTCTCAATCTCTTTCTACCAATGCAAGAGCTGAGGAGCTGAGTGAAGCTCAGTGGATTCTTCTCAGCCAAGCACTCTAAGCCCGCACTCTTTAAATACCCACAAACTCATCCGCCTATACGCTATCCATTGAAAATAACTACGCACAGTGTTAAAACACACCTTCCAAACTCAATAGGTGGGGGCCAGTATTATTAAGTACTTGTTATTAATAGCTTTAGTAATCTCTCCATTAACAATGGCTTCGCAGGCTCAAAACTATGGGTTAGGCGGAATGACCTCTGGAAGAGCTAATAGTGTTTTAGCTGAGATAGAAAATCCATTTGCCGCCCTTTATAACCCCGCCATTTTAGCCGCTCAGCCCCAATCTCTTTTTGCTTTTAATACGGGAGTTCAACAATTTCGAATTCAATCCTCAGAAAATTTTAAGGTAAAGGACCAATCTCTAACCACCTGGTCTTTAGGATTTTCTTTACCCTTCAAACTTTCTAAAGCTCCAGAGCGAACAGCCGGTTTTGGAATGACCCTTTCGGGCCCCTACCAAAAGCTTCGTACCTTTTCTGCCTATCGTCCTGAAGATGCTTTTGTCATGCGCTATGGGGGCTCCGATTCTCAATTTAAAGCCACTCTCGGATTCGGTCTTGAGCTTTGGCAAAAAAGCCTTTTTCTAGGCGGGGGCCTCTCACTTTATTTGAGCACCGCTGGAACTGCTGAGCAAAACATTATAGGAGAAAATCCTACAGGAAGAATGTCTCTCGACGTGGGGCTGAACTCAGCAGCGATTCTAGGCATTTTTTCGCGAGGAGAAAAAACTCAAGGTGCCTTTACTTTTCATCAGGCCTTAGATCCTAAGTTTATTCAATCTATCGACGGTAGAATTTCTATTGCAGGGGCCGATATTCTTCACCAGCCCATGCTGCTAAAAAGCACTCTCTATTATGAACCTCAAACTTTGGAGTTAGAGGCTCAACATCAACTCGGGAAAATAAAGATTTCACTTGGAATGGCTTATGAATTCTGGAGCCATTACCAACCGCCCATCTTAGTTACAGAAATAAAAGATAATTTAGGAGAAACTCGGATGACAAAGGTGGCCGATGTTCCATTAAAAAACACCTTGAACCCTAGAGTTTCCCTAGAGATGCCCCTATTTCAAACACTCACACTTAGTTCGGGTTATCAATTTCGTCCGACCCCAGTGGTCGATCTATCGGGCCCCGGCAACTATTTAGATTCTAGTGCCCATATTTTGGGAGTTCATTTTTCCCATCGAATGAGGCCCAATGATTTGATTCCCTGGGAGCTAAAATTAGGAGTCTATGGCCAATATCATTGGTTAAATAGTCGCACTATCGGTAAAGTTATTGAAACAGAGTCCACCCCTAAAGATTATACTTTCAAAGGAAATGCTGCGGTCTATGGGATCTCCTTGCAGAGCGCATTATAGAACGATAGGTATCAACTAATGGCTAAGTTCACCACATTTTCAGTTCGAAAAAACAAGGTTGCAGAGGGGGCAAAACCCCTGGTGGCAGTAACCGCTTACGATTACACCTTCGCTAAACTGGTAGATGGCTTGGTAGATATTGTTCTCGTGGGAGATTCTCTAGGAATGGTGGTGCAGGGCCACACCAATACTCTCTCCGTAACTTTAGAACAGATGATCTATCACACCCGATGTGTGGCCGCAGGACTTAAAAACACTCACCTCGTAGTGGATATGCCCTTTATGAGTTATCAGGTAACTGTTGAAGGTGCTCTTACTAATGCCGGCCGTTTGCTCTCGGAGGGGGGCGCCCAGGCGGTTAAAATTGAGGGTGGGGTTACGATAGCCCGCACGATTACAAGACTAGTTGAGATGGGAATTCCCGTGATGGGCCATATTGGTCTGACCCCTCAAAGTGTTCATGCTTTAGGGGGCTATAGAATTCAAGGCAAGACCGAGATTGAGAGAGAATCGATTATTCAAGATGCCCTTGCCTTAGAAGATGCGGGTGTCTACGCAATCGTTCTCGAAGGAATTCCCTCCGAGCTTTCTCAAATTATTACTGAACAGATTAAAGTTCCTACTATCGGAATAGGAGCCGGGCCAAACTGTGACGGACAGATATTAGTTCTTCAAGACTTTTTGGGTCTCAATCCCGATTTCCAACCTAAATTTGTAAAACGATTTGCCAAACTAGCTGAAGAAACTCGCTCTGCAGTCACTGCCTATGCAGATGAGGTCAGAGAGAAAAGCTTTCCCGAGAAAGAACATTCGTTTCATGTTGATTCTTAACTCTGCAGAGGTAGCGCAGAAAACCTGTCGTCGATGGAAAAAGCAAAGTTCGATAGCCTTTGTTCCCACAATGGGCTGTCTCCACGAAGGCCACTTAGAATTAATTAAAAGAGCTAAAGAGTTAGCCCCTAAAGTTATTGTAAGTATTTTTGTTAATCCCCTTCAATTTGGACCCAATGAGGACTTTGAAAAATATCCGAGAGTATTTGAAGATGACTGCAAAAAACTAGAAACCCTAGGGGTCGATCTTTTATTTCATCCCAGTGTCAAAGACCTCTATCCAGAAGGATTTACCTCTAAAATTTCGGTCGGCGATTTAGGCAGTCGACTTTGTGGAGCCTTTCGCCCTAACCACTTTGAGGGTGTGGCCACTATCGTATTAAAACTTTTTGAAATCACCTCCTGTAACTTTGCCATTTTTGGAGAAAAGGATTTTCAGCAGCTTTCTGTCATTCAGCAAATCACCAGAGATTTCAACCTACCTGTTTGTGTCATCCCTCACCCAACGGTCCGAGCTGAAGACGGGTTGGCTCTTTCCTCAAGAAATAGTTATTTGAATCTAGATGACAGAGAGGCGGCCAAACAAATTCCCATAGCTCTTAAACTTGCAAAAGAGCAGGCTTCGAACCACAGCCACCAAACTACAGAAGAGCTTCTGGAAAAAATTCGCCCCGTATTACTGGAAAAGGGCCTAAAACTTCAATATCTTGAAATCACAAAGTCGCGTTATTTATTGCCCACCGCTCCGACCGATTCTATATCTTCGCTAACACTTCCCCATCTCTTTATAGCGGTGTATGCTGGCACCACACGACTGATCGATAACGTCTCGTTGTCCTCTACCGTTTAAGGATTTATTGCTATGAAACAATTACGAACTGCCATGTTAACAGGTGTTTTAGTTCTGGCTCCACTGATGGCCACGATTAATATTTTACGATGGCTGATTGTTAATCTAGATGCCACCGTCTCACAATATCTTCCCGCAAAAATAACTCATGACTATCCGGGTTTGGGACTGGTCAGCGTCCTTTTATTAATTCTCATCATTGGCGCTCTCACCCAGAACTATGTAGGGCAATGGCTTGTTAATTTATTAGATTCTGGAGTTAAAAAACTTCCCTTGATAGGCAGTATTTATTCTACGATCAAAAAATTTCTAGCTACCATTGTTAATCCTGGCAGTGATAAATTTTCTGGTGTGGTACTAGTCCAATTTCCCAGAAATGGAGTCTACTCCATTGGATTTCGCACGGGAAAACCGGACGCTAGAATCATTCCCAAGGTTCTAGATAATGAACATGCAAAATTTGTAAATGTCTTTGTCCCCTGCACCCCCAATCCTACCTCTGGATTTTATCTTTGGGTCAAAGAGGAGGACGTTACTCCTCTAGATATCTCGGTACAGGAGGCCTTTAAAACGGTCGTCTCGATGGGAATTGTTAGCGGAGAAGATCACTAGATCATGGCAGAATCCAGCGGAATTAAAATCATCAGTGAAAACAGAAAGGCTTTTCACAACTATTTTGTCGAGGATAAATTTGAAGCGGGCATCATGCTGAAGGGTACCGAGGTAAAAAGTTTACGAGAGGGCAAGGCAAGTCTCCAGGATGCTTACGGCCTTTTAAAGGGACGAGAGCTATTTCTTTTAAACGCCCATATTCCCCCTTACAAATTAGGCAACCGAGAAAATCATGACCCCCTTCGGACTCGCAAACTACTGCTTAATCGCTCCGAACTTGACAAACTTTGGACTAAACTTGAAATCAAAGGCTACAGTCTTATCCCCTTAAAAATGTACTTTAAAAACGGTATCGCCAAGGTAGAAATCGCTATCGCTAAAGGTAAAAAATCTTACGACAAACGAGAGGCCACAAAAGAAAAGGAGGTCAAACGGGCCATGGCTAAAATCACCAAAACCACCCGAAGATAGCTCCCTATATTATTTGAGACTCATCGCGTTAATCACAGCCCCTTTCCCACTAAAATTCGGCCACTTTTCAAAACTCAAAAAAATAAATTAAATTTTGATCAGAATAGAGGACAAAACAAAAAAAATACACTAGTATCCCCAACATTGATGGGCGACACAATGTCGTCCTTAATTAGGTGGGTTCACAATGCTTAAAGGCACAGTAAAATTTTTCAACGCAGGTAAAGGTTTCGGATTTATTACTCCTGATGACGGTAGCAAAGATGTATTCGTTCATGCCAATGATACGAATGGCGCCGTTTTAAACGAAGGAACAAAGGTCGAGTTCGACGTTGTTCAAGGTAAAAAAGGACCACAAGCGAGCAACGTTCGCGTAGTGTCCTAATAATCGTTTCGATTATTCTAATCGATACCCAATCATAGAATAACGTTTTTCAGGAGCAAAAGTTCAAGTTAAACACTTTGAACTTTTGCTATGAAACCTCTTCTTAGATTCATTTTTAATTTGCAGGGATTGTTACGTTTATTTCAGAACTTAAATGTCTGGCCTGTCGTAATGGCAGTGATCTAGATTTTTTAGTCTGGATTATTTTAGAATCTGTACCGGTATCTTCTCGCAAAAAGATAGGAATGTCTCGCGATGGGTTTTGGGTATAATCTAAAATCAAGGCCAATCTAGCTATCTGTTTTTCTACTCCGCGTTCTTCAACTAAATACACCCATACCGACTCCACCTGATTTAAAAGTGAAATCCCGTAACGTTGAGGATGACGACGATTAAAGAGGTCGCTCAGCTGCCAAAACTCCCAAAAAAGTGAAGGCTTTTCCCTTTTTTGTGACAGTTCCTTAAGAAGCTTCATCGAATTTTTAAAGTTGCCACTATTAGCAATTAGATCCCAAAACTTTGCCATGCGGGTCAGTTTTAAAACGATTTCAAAGGACATCTCTTTGGTTTTTAAAATTTGGTATGGGGGATGTTCTTGATAGAGCATTTCCCATTCTTGATCATGCCGAATGATGGGGGTCCCTTTAAGACGCTTTAAGATGCCAAGTTGAATTTCATGGGGTTCTAAAGCGGCTAAGGCATCAAAGCCTATTCCAAAGCTTTCTAGATCCTCTCCAGGGAGTCCGGCAATAAGGTCACTATGAATGTGAACTCCAGTTTCTCTCACTAAAAACTCAAAGTTCTGAATGACCTTAGTGTAATCTTGTCGTCGACTGACAATCCTTGCCACCTTAGGCGACCATGTCTGAACACCAATCTCAAATTGAAGAGCTCCCTTTGGAAACTGTTTTATAATCTCTTTAAGCTCTTCGGGAAGTCGGTCGGGAACCAATTCGAAATGTAAAAATAATCCCAGATCGATCTTAGCTAGAAAAAATTCTAAAATTTTCCTGCTTTTTGGAATACTTAAATTAAAGGTACGATCCACAAACTTAAATTGTTTGACACCTCTATCAAGAAGCTTTTGCATCTCTCCAAGAAAAAGATCCAGATCAAAGGACCTAACCGAGGTATCTAACGACGATAGACAAAATTCACATTTGTAAGGGCAACCACGAGATGCCTCCACGTAAACCACACGGGTGGTAATATCTGCATTCGAATAATACTCATAGGGAAATTTAAGTTTCGATATCTCTGGTAAAGACCCGATTATTTTTTTCTGACTAGGAGGACTATGATTAAGAATATTTTTACAGAGTTCAGGAAAAAGAAATTCGGCCTCGCCACAAATGGTGTAATCGGATTTTTGAAATATACTTTGAGTTTCAGTTTCATAACTCACTTCAGGCCCGCCTAAAACGATCACCAAATTTGGCTGGACCCTCTTTAAAATCGATACCAGTTCATAGGTTTCTCGAATATTCCAAATATAAACTCCAAGACCTAGAATCTTGGGCTTCCGAGATAAAATATCCTCTGCAAGATCATGAGATTTCTGGGCGATAGTATATTCCACTAGCTCTGTATGGGCCTGGAGTTCCCCCATATTGGCGTAAAGGTATCTCAATCCAAAGCTCGCGTGAAAATAGGAGCTATTGAGCGTGGCCAATACGATCGGTTTATGCATGGATCTAGTCATGCCCCGAACTGAAGTTTTTTGCAAAGAGGTTTTTGCAAAGCTATTTTTTATGAGCGATGATGTAATAATGAAATCGCCCCAATGGATAGATGCCCACTGTCACTTAGCCTCCGATAAGTTTCTAAACTCACTTCCAGAGGTTATTAAGAGATCCCAACTAGTTGGAGTTACGGGGTGGATTCAAGGTGGAATCGACCCTATAGATTGGGCCCGCCAACAATTACTTAAAATCCAGTATGGACCTAGATTTCTTACTAGCTTTGGACTTCACCCCTGGTGGGTTGGGACGGCCTCCCAAGACATGATAGATTCAGCGTTATCGACCCTAGAAACTCTACTTCCTGAGGCCGCGGCTCTTGGAGAATTAGGCTTAGATTTTGGAAAAATCCACGATCTCAATCGCGGAGAGCAAATAAATGCCTTCAAAAGACAGCTTCAATTAGGAAAAAGGGGCTCAAAGCCCTTAGTCCTTCATATTGTAAAGGCCCACTCTGAAGCCTTAGAAATTTTAAAACATTTTGCCCCATTTCCCGCGGGTGGAATGATTCATTCATTCACAGGATCTTATGAGATAGCTGAAGAGTATTTTAAACTTGGTTTTTTTGTCTCTTTGGGCGGAGCGGTCACCCAAGGAGGGTACTTTGCACTAAAAAAAGCAATTCCCCTTCTTTCTCTTTCCCAAATTGTGGTAGAAACCGACTCGCCTGATCAGGTGCCAAAGGTTGAGGGTATTGACCCCAAAGGGATTAATGAACCTCAGTTTTTAGTCGCCATTGCAAAAGCGATTGCACAGATCAAGGGAGTTACAGCGGAGGCTGTACTTTCTCAGAGCACAGAAAACTTAGAACGGTTATTTGGGATTTAGTTTCATGGAAAAAGAATTAGCAGTGCCCCCTTCAATAAAGCCGATGACCGAAAGGGAACTAGAAAACTATAAATTGCATCGTCGGTTTGATCGCATGGGTCGTCTTGTAGGCGATGCTAAGATGAAAAAACTCATGGGATCTCATGTGATGATTATAGGTCTGGGAGGAGTGGGTTCCTGGACTGCAGAATCTTTAGCTAGATCAGGAATCGGAAGACTTACCGTAGTCGATTTCGATGAAATCTGTATTACCAACTTCAATCGTCAGCTTCATGCTTTGAGTGGTCTAGTGGGGTCTCAAAAAGCGGTTGTGATGGCCGATAGACTTCAGAAAATTAATCCCGGAGCTAAGATTACCGCGATTACTAAATTTTATAATGCCGAACACTGTGCTGAAATTTTCGAAAGCCGTCCCGATTATGTCGTAGATGCCATTGATAATATTACTGCCAAATGCCATTTGATTGCTCACTGTAAAAATGAAAGTATTCCTATTATCGTCTCCACGGGATCTGGAGGAAGAATGGACCCCTCCCAAATTAAGATTACAGATTTAGCACAGACCACAGTTGACCCTTTGGCTCGCGCTGTCCGAAAGTTTTTGCGAGACCATCATGGATTTCCTCCCGAAGAAAATTTACCCTGGGGAATTCCTGCTGTTTACTCTCCTGAAGCCTATCGAGCGCCAGAAGAATTGCATTATGATGGCGGCAAAGGTTTTCTGTGTGTGTGTCCGCAAGGAGATAACCCCTATTTTCAATGTGATAATCGTAATCTTATTTTTGGAAATGCCAGTTTTGTGACAGGAACTTTTGGTTTAATGTGCGCGTCTGTCGTCGTACGTGATCTTTTAAAATAATCCACTGTCAATTTTCTGACTTTGAAACCCAGCGTCTAAAAATACTGTTACTCTTGGTTAACGGTAGTTGTGTACTTTCTATTTTTAATCGGCCTGAAATAGGAGAAAATAGATCTGTCACGATAGGCTTTTCACAGTTTATTAAACACCCATGAGGTCTCAGATGAAACTCTCCTTATTACTTTCTAACTCTCTTTTTATATCTTTTTCCTTTACCAGTTTTGCGGCACCGATAAGTTTCGACCTGCGAAATGTGGGAGGAGATAATTTTGTGTCCAGTGTAAAAAGTCAAGATGGTGGAACCTGTTGGACTCACGGAACGATGGCTGCAATTGAAAGTAATCTTCTCAAAACAAATCAATGGAAAAATAATGGAGAAAATGGCGAACCAAATCTTGCTGAGTATCATTTAGATTGGTGGAATGGTTTTAACGAACATTTTAATTCCGATATTTCTCCCGCTAAACAAGGGCTCTCTGTTCATGAAGGGGGCGATTATCTCGTGGCCGCCGCCTATCTTTCTAGAGGGGGTGCAGTGAGAGATCTTGATGGACAATCCTTTAGTTCAGCTCCTAAATTTCATGCCGATACCTATCATCGTTATTATGTTCGAGATATTGAATGGCTTACGGCTGGAGAACAAAACCAAACGATTAATGACATTAAAAATGCTCTTATGGAAAATGGAGTTGTTGGAACTGCCCTAGACTGGGATAGTGCTTTTTATTCAAGCTCTAAAAATACTTTCTACCAACCCGCTTCCAGTGAAGAGCTTCCTAATCACGCTGTTTCCATTATAGGATGGGATGATAACAAGATAACTCAAGCACCTAATAAAGGGGCTTGGCTTGTAAAAAACAGTTGGGGTACGGGATGGGGTGAAAAGGGTTACTTCTGGATCTCCTATTTTGATAAAACTTCGGCGCATCATATTCAGATGGGGGCTATTTCATTTAAAAACGTCGAGCGTCTCAGTTACGATAAAATCTATACTCATGATTATCATGGATGGAGAGATACCAAATTGGGAATAACCGAGGCTTTTAATGCCTTTACTTCAGAGGGCGGACCTACCGGAAAAGAAACTTTAAAATCTGTAAGCTTTATTACTGCCGCCACAGATGTGCTTTATTTAATTTCAATCTACCGAACCTTTAAAAATGGCCAATTAGAGGACATGGTTTCGTTAACCGATGGGGGCTTTCATCATTCGGGTTTTCATACCGTTGATTTAGATCAATCGGTCGAACTTAATAAAGGCGCCCCATTTTATGTTCAGATTAAGTTGTCTCACGGAGGGCATGCCTTTGATAAAACATCGGATGTTCCCGTTCTTTTAGGAGGCAGTTCTCGAACTATTGTTCCCTCTATTGCCAAACCAGGTGAGAGCTTTTACTTAAATAATGGAACCTGGGTTGATCTCAACAAAGAAAATAAATCGGCCAATTTTTGTATTAAAGCTTTAACGAATTACTAATTCAAATTTTCAGAATTATATTATTTGAAACTCAAGGCTTGAGTCGGACAGACATCTATGCAGCCTCCACACCCAATACAGATAGTATTTTGAAGTCCAAAACTTCCCATGGTCGGTTTTTTATTGAGATGCGCATAGGAGGCCACATCGATTCCCATAGGACAGGCTTGGGTGCAAAGACCTATACCCGTACATTTTTCATTCGCTGAAACCTGAAAATTTGATTTTGAAATTTTTCCTGATAACTCCATAAACTTGGCTAAAGGACAACCGTAGCGACACCAAATTCTGGTTCCCCAAAAGGGATAGGCCGCAACTCCAGCCACAGACCCAAACATAAAATCGATAAAGAAATCTTGAATCGCCTGAACCTTTAAAATAACTCCTTCCATGGCAACAATCTTCATTGAATCAAAAAAAAGTACTAAACCGAAAGTAATCGCAAAGGTCATTACGGTAAGCTGAACGATATGATTCCTATTTGCCTTCTCTCCTCTAGGAGTTCCCTCCTTTACCCACCTCTTACCCCATACCGTAACGCCCACAGTCTCAGCGAGGTTTCCGCAGGAGCAGATCCAAGAACAATATCGTTTTCCAAAAAACCATACCCCCACAGGAATCACTATAAAAAGATAAACGGCCATTCCCCAGCTTTTAAAGCCAGGATATAAATAAACATGGGCACTCTTGGTGGCATAAGATAGTTCGTCATGCCAAAAACTTTTCCCACCGATTACCGGCAAAAGAACATAAGGGACCAAAAAAAACCCAACTAACTGCGCAATAAAAATACTCGTAAATTTTTTCTTTTGATAAGAACTTAAGGGTTGGGTGATATTTTTTTTAAAGGAATAACTATTCTTATTTTGAACTAATACCTTGGCTGCAATGCTGCAAACTATGGCTGTATAAAAAAATGCGTACCAAAAAGACAGGCTTTTTCCTAAAATTCTAGTATCGGCTCCCTGTCCCAAAATAGCTTCGGGGTATTTATAAATTGCATAAAACGAGATGATGCTGGGTATAAACATGAAAATAAAAATCCACTCAGACCTAGTTCTCTTCATAATAACGCTCCGAAATATAGTATTTTAAATAGGTATCTACTCATTTTAGTTCAGTTGCATTCTTTTGGATGCTAAAATTAACAGATGCTAAAAACTAAATATCTTTCATTTGAGTTCACGATTGCTCTATTAATGATCTGTTTTTGCTCATCGGATAGTTTTGGTTATATCGATCCCAGTTCAGGCTATATTCTTTGGCAGGTACTCTTTGGAGCTGTCGTAGGAATCCTATTCTTTGCGAAACGCATTTGGAGTTTTCTAAAAAACTTTTTTACGGCAAGCAAACCTACCGATTCTTCCACCTCTTAAAAATTTTCATGAATCTATTACCCCACAACAAATCTTTGCGCTCTCTGTCTTTAAGAGACCCCAGCGGAACTTTATTTGAAATAGGGACACAACTGATTCGTCAAATTCATTCCCCCTCAAGTGAAGACTGGAATCAAATAAAACGATCTCCCACCCTAAAAAAGTTTACTGAAAAAGGACTCTTTGTTCGAAGTTGGGAGATCACCGATGCCGACATTTCCACCTTACCTCCAGAACTTTCAAATAAAAACAATAACGCTACCCAAGATATTTATCTAGGCCATGAAAAAATAGATTTTGTAAATTATCCTTCTGAGTGGGCCCCTGAAATGCTTCGTGAAGCAGGCCTATTAACTCTGGATCTAGCCACCGAGCTTTCCGCAGAAAACCTTGGTTTAAAAGATGCCACCCCTTTTAATGTCCTTTTTTCTGGTTGTCTGCCTGTTTTTGTGGATGTGCTCTCGGTGGAGAAAAGGGACCCCCATAATAGCCTATGGTTGGCCTACTCTCAGTTTTCTAAAACCTTTGTTAATCCACTTTTAGCTTACCAACACTTAGGTCAACCCCTTTATAAAACCTTCCTTCTTTCTAGAGAAGGGTTAACCGCGACCGATTTTTACACGCAGATCCCTTTTTTGAAAAAACTTAACCCTAGTCTGTTCACAAAAATAACTCTCCCTGCGATATTGGAATCATGGAGTGATAAAAAGCTACGCAATCACCCCAACACTGAAAAATTAATGAATCCTGAACGAGCACAATTCACGTTACAATTTTTATTAAAAAATCTTAAAAGATCCATTTCACAATTAAATTTTAATCACAAACCACAAAATACTCAGTTTAATAATTATATGTCTGGGGAAAGCCCCTATAGCCATCAGCAATTTGAAAGCAAAGAACGCCTTGTTAAAAAGTGGCTCGCTCTTCATTCAAGAAAATCTATTTTAGATGTCGGATGTAACGACGGCCACTTTTCAAGAATAGCAGCTTCATTAGGAAGAAAGGTGGTAGCTATCGATTCTGAGGTAGAATTAATTTCAAAAACATGGTCGATGAGTCGTATCTCTCATCCGACCCTTTTGCCCCTTGTAGTAAATATTGCAAATCCATCACCGGCTTCAGGATGGAGAAATCAAGAGCATCGCTCCTTTTTAGACCGCACTCAGGGACAATTTGATTGTGTTCTCATGCTGGCTCTGGTCCATCACCTGCTCACTACAGAAAGTATTCTTCTCCAGCACATTATTGAATTAGCCAAAGAATTAACCACCGAGCATGTCATTATTGAGTGGGTTAGTCCCCTCGATCCTATGTTTCAACATTTAAAAAAGGGTAGAGATTATACCCATCTGACTGTAGAGGTGTTTGAACAGCAATGTTTAAAGCACTTTACTATTATTGAAAAAGAGACCTTACCCGGAAACACTAGAACCCTCTACTGCCTTAAAAAATTATTTCTGAGTTAAGATCTCTTTAATTAAATCTGCAAAGGTATCAACGTCCTCTTTCGTAGTATCAAAGGACATCATCCAACGAACTAAATCTTTTTTCTCTCCACCTCGCCAGATATAAAATGGAACCTGCTTTTGTAAAATAGGCACTAGGTGTTTCGGAAGCCAAGCAAACACTCCATTGGCCTGGACTGGATAGGCTATTTCTAATTCCTGAATTCCTTTTACCTTTTCTTCTAAATAGCTGGCCATTTGATTAGCATGGAGCGCATTTTTCAACCAAAGTTGCTCTGTCAGAAAGGTGCTGAATTGAACTGCAATGAATCTCATTTTTGAGGCAAGTTGCATTCCCTGTTTTCGACGATAAATAAAATCTTTTGCCAAATTTGAATTTAAAAAAACAACCGCTTCAGCACCTAATAATCCACATTTAGTTCCTCCGAAAGACAGAACATCCACTCCAATTTCACTAGTAAATTCACGAAAAGTTTTTCCTAATGCAGCAGCAGCATTTGAGATGCGGGCTCCATCCATATGAAAATATAGTCCCTGCTCTCTAGCAACCCGAGCCAATGCTTTGAGCTCTTCCAAAGTATATACCGTTCCCACTTCGGTTGTTTGAGAGATTGAAATCACCTTGGGCTGTACATGATGCTGATTTCCCAGTCCTTCTATTTTTGGAATAAGTTTATGAGGCGTGAGTTTTCCATTTTCATTTTCAATTGGAATTAATTTACTTCCTATGAACCGCTCGGGTGCCCCACATTCATCTTCATAGATGTGTGCCAAGTCTGTGCAATAAATAGATTCAAAAGAACGCGCACAGGAAGAAAGAGCTAGTACGTTAGCGGCGGTACCATTAAAAACAAAATAGACCTCCACCCCTCCGCCAAAGTGATTTTCAAATACCTCCTTAGCTTTTTCAGTCCACGGATCGTCTCCATAAGCAGCGGTGTGATTGGTATTCGCCTCTGCTATGGCTTGTAAAATTTCTGGAAGAACCCCTGAATTATTGTCGCTTGCAAAACCACGACCATTCCACAAAGCCATTTCTTTGTCTCCACTTAAAAAGTTTTGCAATCCACTACAAAACGATATCTAACATCGCCAATAACCGCTCTTTCATAAGCCGTATTAATTTCTTTGGCTGGAATCACCTCAACATCGGAACCTATATTGTTCTCAGCGCAGTAATCAAGCATTTCTTGAGTCTCTTTAATTCCACCTATTAAAGATCCTGCAAGTCTTCTGCGTTTTAAAATGAGTGGGAAGGCTGCAATTTGAGTCGATTCCGGAGGGACTCCCAATAGTACCATCGTCCCGTCTTTTTTTAACGTTTGTAGATAGCTATTTAAATCATGGGGTGCAGAGACTGTGTCCAAAACAAGATCAAAATGGTTCGATAATAATTTTGAAACTTCAGTTTTATTTGTGGCTACAAAATGATGAGCCCCTAAATTTTTTGCATCATTTTCTTTTTTAGGCGAATGGCTGAGGACTGTAACCTCTGCACCCATTGCGACCCCCAACTTCACAGCCATATGTCCCAGCCCTCCTAATCCCACCACTCCTAAGCGCTGCCCCTTCTCTAATTTCCAATGGCGTAAAGGTGAATAGGTGGTCACTCCAGCACATAGTAATGGAGCTATTTTAGCTAAAGGCATTTTCGATGAAATTTTTAAACAATAATTTTCATCGACTACAATGCTGGAGGAATAACCTCCATAGGTGGGCGTCTTTCCATCTTTCTCTACATTATTGTAACTTGTTACTAAATGTCCTTCGCAATATTGTTCCTCATTTTGCTGACAACTAGAACAGGTGCGACAAGAATCTACAAAACAACCTACTCCAGCTTTATCATTCACTTTGAATTGGTCGACTGCGGAGCCCACCTTTGTTAC
>JABMMY010000139.1 GCA_013205415.1 Deltaproteobacteria bacterium | reverse complement strand
GTTTGGAGTCTTACTAACCCATGTGTTTTTCAATTTTTCTATTTTCTTTAAATTAGTCGGGCAGTCTTTCAAAGACACCGACCGTAGTGAAGAGAAGATTTCGCTTTCATTAGGCATGGGTCGGTGGAGAACGTTTTTCCTAGTAACTCAGCTCAAATTAAGGTCGTCAATTACACAGAGTTTTGTACTGGTGTTTTTATACTGCTCATCGAGCTTTTTGATTCTATTACTTTTGGGCGGGGGACCCAGGTTTTCGAATTTAGAGGTAGCTATTTATCAGGCCGTAAAGGTCGATCTAGATCTACCCTTAGCTATTTGTTTGGCCACTATCCAGATTGGCGTGGGACTTTTTATTCAAATAGTTACAAAAGGAAATGGAATTACGCCATTTGCCATCTCGAAAAGGTTTCAATCTCCAATTTATGCCTGCAAATCCAGGTTGATGAAGACGCTAACTGTAGGTGGGGCATGGGCGCTCATAATTTTACTGGTAGGCCTACCTTTGTTAAATGTTTTAATATCGGCGCTACCTGGATTTTCTCATTTGGATCTCTGGGACCTAATCAGGGCTTTATTAACAAGCTGTCTACTAGGATTCAAGGTCGCGGTCACTTCGCTTTTGTTGGCATTTTGTGCCACCTATATATCCAGGCATAGCAGAACTTTTTGGGTGGGAAGGTTGGTTTCTGTTATCTGTACTCTGCCCATCTCGTTGTCGACGATGGTTTTTGGTCTAGCGATTATGGTTTCATTTCCCAGTAGTGGCCTATTATTTAGAGATGAAATGTGGGGCGTCGTGTGTGTTCAAACACTCTCTGTGTTGCCGCTAAGTTTTCGAATTTTAAATGAAAGCATTCTAAAAATTGATAGAGCAATGTATTTCACCGCTGAAAGCTTGGGAGCTAACAAGTTGCAACAATTGTTTTTTATAGAAATTCCATTAATGAAAAGGTCCATATTTTTGGTTGCTGCTATGGCCTTTGGAATTTCGATGGGAGAGGTGGGAGCTGTTTTATTGTTTGAGTCCGAAGGAAACATGACACTTCCCTTATCGATGTTTAAATTAATTGGTAAATATCAATTTGATCAGGCACAGGCTATTGGGATTATTTTAATACTAGTCATGGTATTTATTTTTGCGATGAAAGAAAAATGGGAAAACTTAGTTTAAAAAATATTCGATTAAAGCGAGATGCTTTTGAGCTTTTCATTCCGGAACTTAATTTGGAATCGGGTAGGGTTCTTGGGCTGATGGGTAAAAGTGGCTGTGGTAAAACTACATTATTGAATGCTATTGCTGGATTTGAGACATTGAATAGTGGAGAAATATGTTTGGATGGGCAGATAATATCCTCTTTGCCTGCAGAAAAAAGAAGGGTGGCGATCGTTTTTCAAAATCCCGCACTATTTTCGCACCTCACCATTTTGGAGAATATTTGTTTTGGTTTGAAGATTCAAAAAGTACCTAAGATAGAACAAATAGAAAAGGCTCGGTATTGGCTTAGAAAGTTACAAATCCAAGGTCTGGAAAAAAGATATCCTAGAGATCTTTCCGGTGGCGAAGCCCAAAGAGTTTCTTTAGCTCGTTCGGTAATTGTAGGTTTTCCAGTTTTATTACTTGATGAACCGTTCTCCTCTTTGGACATGGAACTGAGAGCGCAAGCAAGAATGGCTGTTAAAGAGGTTATAAAGGAATTAAATGTGGTAACCCTTTTGGTGAGTCATGATCTAGCCGATATGGAGGCTCTTGCTGATGAGGTGGTTGCGATGGAGTCAGGAAAAATATTACCGATTAAAAAGATAGATGTTTAGTTGCCTTTAAATGTTTCTGCTTAAAGTTCATTTTTAATGGCTCGGCGGGTAATAATTTCCAATGGGTAGGATGAATTTCGAGTGATTGCAATAGCGTTAAGTGAATGGAGTGTCCTCCACGAAAACTTACTAGTTCCCCTTCAATCCAGCAGCCACAAAGAGCTAGATCACCTATGGCATCTAAAAGTTTGTGGCGTACACATTCGTCGGCAAATCTTGCTCCCTCTGGATTTAATATTCCAGTTTCTGAAAATGCTAACACATTTTTAAGTGAAGCTCCCTGCGCAAGATTGTTAGCCTGCAGTTTATCTAGATCAGATTGAAAACCAAAGGTTCTAGCCTCGCAAATTTCAGTCTGAAAAGAATTGGGCGTCAGATCAATTGCGAAGGTTTGCAATCCAATACAGGGATGTGGAAAATCCACAGAGGTAGTTAATCTTAAATTTTCTCTGGGAAGAAGTTCGCAGATGGTTCCATTATGATAAACCTTTATCGGTTTCAAAATTTTAAGCACCTTATGCGAATAGGGTTGTAGTTCTATTCCTGTATTTAAAATCTCCGTAATAAAAATGGCTGCACTTCCATCTAAAATGGGGATTTCAGGACCGGTAAGCTGTGCTAAAATATTTGTAATTCCTAGAGCATAAAGAGCCGCCATCAAGTGTTCGATGGTAGAAATTTTTAATGATGGCCGATCCTTGATCCCAATTGAGGTTGCCATAGAGGTAGAAATAACCGATTTAAAATAGGCCGGTATTTTAACTACGGGTAAAATATCTAATCTTTCAAAAATAATTCCATGATTGGCTGGAGCGGGATGAAGTGTGAGTTCGGCGGTCATTCCGGAATGCAAACCTATACCGTGAAAGGTAATAGAATGGCCTATCGTTTTTTGAACTCGATAGCCCTCGGATGATGAAAAAAAAGATGGTTCCATAAATTACAGGTTAATAAACAGCAATACTCATACCAGAGGTGGTCTGCTTTCCGATAGCCCCATTTTTACCGGTGACACATTACGTCGTTGTCCGGGTATTATGTTAAAAAAACAACATTCTGGAGTTTGATTGGAGTAAATAAAACACACCTAATCAAGCTCTTTGACTTATTTCTTAGCAAAAGTGAGACTAGAAAAAACAAAGGAAAATTTTATGTCTGAGCCCGTGAAAAAAGTGGTGATCCCAGTAGCTGGATTAGGAACTAGAGGCCTTCCCTTTACTAAAGAGGTTCCCAAGGAATTACTTCCCATCATTGATATTCCTACCATCCATTTTATTGCTGAAGAATGTTTAAGTGCTGGAATTGAACAGATTATTTTTGTTACCAGTAAGGGCAAGCACACTTTGGAGGACTATTTTGATCTCTCGCCTAATCTAGAAATTTGGCTAAGAAAAAGGGGCAAAGAGGCTTTGGCCGACAAGGTACGAAAGATTGGAAGTTTTTGTGAGGTCATGAGTGTTCGACAAAAGGAACCCCTGGGCTTAGGACATGCTGTTTACTGTGCTCGTCATATGATCGGTAATGAGAAGTTTGCGGTATGTTTAGGGGATGAAATTTTCCCACCTTGGGATGTGATCAATCGGACACAGGCCCCATTAAAAAGACTGGTAGATGCTGCAGTGGAGTTAAATAGTTCTACGGTTGGAGTGGTGGAAATTCCAATTGCACATAGTCCTTCTTATGGGATGTTAGATTTGGGCGGAAAGGAACTAGGTGATCTTCCTCTAAAGGTGCTGCGTACCGTAGAAAAACCTAAACCTGAAGTCGCTCCGAGCCGGTATGCAATTATTGGAAGATATGTCTTTGATTCAAGTTTATTTGATGCTTTAAGAGACACACAACCGGGAATAGGGGGGGAGATTCAATTAACCGATGCCATGGACAAACTATGTGCCGAGGGTAAACTGCATGGAGTTTTACTTAAAGGCTGTAGATACGACATTGGGAATCCTCTTTATTATCTGAAGGCACAAATTGATTTGGCCCTGAGACGTCCAGAGCTTAGTCAATCGTTGCGCGATTACATGAAGTCTTTATGAAATATTTCATCTCTTTTCTATTGGTGTTCTCTCTGAAAGCTGCCGCTTTTATTCCTCCTATTTCAGCTGTTCTCAAAGAAATTTTCGATGGTAGGAAATTTAGCGAGGGAATAGAGCTGACATTGAATCATCGAGTGTTAACAAATAATGGAGAGTGGTCAGAGGTTGAGGAAAAAATTCTCTTAGAAAATCGAGGAATGAAGTTTATTTGGAAGACCATGGCCCCAGAGGCCTTTTTTTCTGGGCAATTAGAAAAACGCACCTATTCGCTGGGTGGAGATAAAAAAATACCCTCTCGTTCCCTATTGTTTTTAAAAAATTATAGTGCCGGTTCTGCAATGGAATTTCGGGATGCTCTTGTAGGGGAAAAATTTTTGAGGTGGGACCAAATGAAACAGTTCAAAGAGGGTTTTGAACCGCAGGGAGATCCCCAAACATGGAATGTGAAATCCCAATATCTTGAGCAGGAGGCTATCTCCTTAGCACTTTTACCTACCGGCCCTTCGATAGCGGTAGTGGGATTTCAAGATGGCAATTCCAGAAAAACTGTTTATTTTGATAAGGGTCTTTTGGGAATTAAAAAGTTTGATTGGTTAGAGGGAAAAGAATCAATTAGTTGGAATTTCGATCAATTGTCTGTAGCGGTGAATGAATCCTTATTTCCCAAAAAAGCTAATTTTACCAAGGATGGAAGAGATATCATTCAGTCTGAACTGATGGGTATTCGTCAGTTAAGTAAGCGTCAGTCGGTAGAGTGGATGAAAACATGGCAAAAAGCTAATAAAACCATCAATAATTCTCCTGTATCTGAAGACACCCTTAGAACCTTACTGAGTTTTAGATGATTGTTGATGTAGCAATTCCCATTAGAATTTCAAATTCCTTTCATTACCTAATTGATGATGAGTTGGGAAAAACATTGTCTATTGGAAGTGTCGTTTCCATTCCATTTGGAAATCGAAATGCATTTGGGTTTGTTTTAGGCTTTCCAGCAAAATCGAATGTAGATCTTTTAAAGTTAAAAAGCATTACTGAGATTTTAGTTTTAAAGCCGCTCTTTGATGAGTCAATGTTTCAACTATTAAAATGGGTAAGTGATTATTACTGTCATCCTTTAGGCGAGGTTATTTCAACCGCAATTCCAAAAGCTTTTTGGATGCCTAAGAAAGAGAAGAGGAATCTTAAATTAAAGGAAAAAAATAGTGAATTAATTTTAGATGAACCCGTATTGGGACATTCTCTTAATGAGAATCAGAAAAAAGTGGTAGATCTCATTTTAGATCCTTCTGAAAAAAGACCCTTTCTACTTCATGGAGTCACTGGAAGTGGGAAAACTGAAGTTTATATGAGTGTTTTATCGTCGATTATAAACGAAAAAAAAACTGGAATTATTTTGGTGCCTGAAATAGCCTTGACTCCCCAACTCACTGAGAGATTTTCTAAAAGATTTCCAGGCATGGTAGCCGTATTGCATAGTGATTTGACTGCAAAAGAGAGAACCTATCAGTGGAATTTAATCACCGAGGGCAAGGCACAAATCGTCATCGGTGCTCGTTCTGCAGTGTTTGCACCCTTGAAGAATTTGGGAGTGATTGTTGTTGATGAAGAACATGAAACCTCTTTTAAGCAGGAAGATTCTTTAAGATATAATGCAAGAGATTTAGCAGTCGTTAGATCAAAACTGCTTGGCGCCAAGGTAATCTTGGGTTCGGCGACACCCTCAGTTGAAACCTATCAAAATGCCTTAAATGGAAAATATGTTCACTTAAAATTACCAGAACGTGTGAATCAACGCCCTATGCCGACCACCTCTTTTATTGATATCAAAGATAAGAGTCAGTGGTATTCACCAGAATTAAGATGGTTAAGTCGAGGGTTAGTCAATGCAATTGCCGATACTTTAGATCAAGGCCAGCAGGTTATGCTTTTTTTGAATCGATTGGGTTTTGCTCATTTTCTATTTTGCGGGGATTGTGGTCACACTTGGCGTTGCAAGGATTGCGATGTTTCACTAACTTACTATCAAAATCCTCCGCTACTTAAATGTCATTATTGTGGGGTACAAAAAAAGGTTCCTGTCTGTTGTGAAAATTGTTCCGGTACCCAATTAGATACCATTGGACTTGGGACCGAACAGGTTGAGAAAACTATTAAATCGATCTTTCCCAAGGCCTCTGTAGCAAGAATGGATAGAGGAGTTATCAAAGGGAAAAAAGATCTGGAGAAGGTCTTGGAGCGAATTCAAAAACGTGAAGTTGATATTGTTATTGGAACTCAGATGGTGGCTAAGGGGCATGACTTTCCCGGGATTGCTTTAGTCGGAGTTTTGATGGCCGATGCAAGTTTGAATTTACCAGATTTTAGATCTTATGAGCGAACCTTCCAGGTGATAACTCAGGTATCTGGTAGGGCGGGTAGAGGAGAGACTCCAGGCGAGGTTATTATTCAAACCTTAAATCCAGAGCATCCTGTGTTATTAGCCGCAAGCCGGCATCAACAAGAATCATTTTATAGGGATGAATTAAGCTCAAGAAAACTTTTTCAGTTTCCCCCATTTCATAGGGCTGTGATGCTGCGATTTCAACATACTAATCCTAAAAATGTTGAGAATTTTGCTTATCAAGTTACAGAGCTTCTTCAGAAAGAGGCACCTCGAAGATTTGCCAACTCTCAAATTCTCGGGCCCTCTGAGGCTCCATTAGCGAGAATAAAAAAAATGTATCGTTGGCAGTGTTTAGTGAAGAGTGAGTCGGTTAAAGAGATTCAGGTTATGTTAAAGTTATTGTTTGAATGGGAAAAAAAACAGAAAAGTACAGTACAGCTCTCGGTCGACGTTGATCCTATTAATCTCATTTGATCTTAACCCACAAAATGAACTAAAAATCTAAATGCGATCGTAACTGGAATAGCCAAATAACGAAGTCCACCGGTAAACAAAAGAACAATTAAAATAATTCCAGAAAAAGGGGCCGATTTATTCAACCATACCGCTGTTTTTTGAGGAACAAATCCTTGAATCACATTAAAACCGTCTAGTGGAGCAATAGGTAGGAGATTAAAAAAGGCCAACATGAGATTGACCTGAATTCCGACAACAGCAAAAAGCTGCATCGTTTCTAATATTTTGTGTTCCAAGGGGATTCGAACTAAAACAAAAAGTAGGGCTGTTGAAAAAAAGGCCAGAATAATATTGGCTAGAGGCCCAGCGGCTGCAACCAAGGCAAAATCTTTTCTTCCGTATTTTAAATTTCGGATATCTACAGGAACCGGTTTTGCCCATCCAAAAAATGGGGCTCCAGTATAAATAGCTAAGGTGGGTAAAATTAAAGTACCTAAAATATCGGCATGGACCATGGGATGCATGGAAAGTCGACCGTTGAGTTTAGGTGTGGGATCCCCTCTTTTAACCGCCATCCAAGCATGGGCAAATTCGTGAAAGCAGAGTGAAAAAAGAAAGATGGGAACCATTAATAAAACATTAATTAATCCAGACGACATAGTGCGTAGTATATCACGATTTCCAAATCATTGAACAAATTTGGAAGCCATGTGACAATGAGAGGACTCAACTTATTAACCGTATAAAGAGAACATCATGAAACAACTGCGAGTGATTTTTTTTCTACTTTTCGTGACCCTAAATTTACAGGCCTCAAAATCTACAGAAACTCAAAACAATGTGGAGCGCTCGATCAATGCTGTGGTTAGAAATAAATATTTTTATAAGACAAATAAAATTGAATTGAGTGGGACAGCAGGAGCGATGCCATTAGATTCGGTGGTCAATCATTTATTGGTGGGGGGCAGAGCCACCTGGCATTTTAGTGATCACTTTGGCTGGGAGATAGCCCATATTCAAGTGGCAAGTCCCTCTATCTCAGCCAATATTAAAGATATTGTGACTGCAAATAGTTTGAGCAATGTTCAATTTAGTCAGATTAATTTACTCGCAACTTCAAATATTCTTCTGTCCCCTATTTATGGAAAGATAAGATTTTTTGGAAATCAGGTTCTCTACTTTGATATTTATTCCGTATTCGGATTTGGTTTAGCAAATACAAAAACGATTAAGTTAAGTAGTTCCGCTCCAGTGGAGTCGACCGTCCGCCAGGGAATGGATCCTGTTTTTGATTTCGGTTTAGGTGTTAAAATATTTACAGGTGATGCACTGGCTATCTTAATCGATTTGAGAGACTACGTTACCTTTACCGAGGTCTATTCCTCCAGGAAGCCCCGCAGCAATTTTTCTGTCTTTGCAGGTTTGAGTTTTTTCATTCCCAATTTCTAAACTTGCCAACCTATCTAG
>JABMMY010000138.1 GCA_013205415.1 Deltaproteobacteria bacterium | reverse complement strand
TTAATCGTTACTATTTTTTATCAATGATTAAATAATTAATTATTTTATCTCTGATCCTTCTAAAACTAAATTCCTCAGCAGCTATTTTAAATTCTGAAAACCCTGAAGGGGTGGCACTTAGCCAAACCAAGGAGTGGCTTCGTCTTCTTCATTATGAAAAAAGTTTTTTGGGGGGGTATCGGAGTCGAGTCACAGGTGAAAACTTTTTCTTTTCTAAAACCGGAAAAACCGATCCCACCGCAGAGATGACCGAAACGGTCGCTGCATTTTCTAAGAACATTGTAGTTGGAAATCTAAAACAGCATCCCCAATGTGCCTTTCCTGAACGCTATAAATTCTTGAAGTTACATTTGAAATTATCGACGATAGATGTGGCGTGTCCCAAACTAGATGAGTATTTAGCAAAATTCAATCCCGAATCTGTCACCTTAGTTTTTTCTAGTGCCTATCCTCACAATCCAGGCTCTATGTTTGGGCATACCTTTCTTAAGATAAACTCCAAATCAAAAGACCACAAAAAACAGGACCTTTTAGATTGGGGAATTAGCTATGCAGCGCAGGTAGCCGATAATGAAAACCCATTGGCCTTCGTCTTTTTAGGTTTAACCGGCGGCTATAGAGGGCAATTTTCTCTTCTGCCTTACTATGCAAAGGTTAATGAATATGTAAACAATGAAAGCCGAGATATTTGGGAGTATGAACTCAATTTAGATCGAGAGGAAACGTATCGATTACTTCGGAATGTTTGGGAGGTCGAAACCAACACCTATTTTGACTATTACTTTCTTGATGAAAATTGCGCCTATCAACTATTAGCTTTTCTTGAGGTGGCAAAATCCGAATGGAACCTTCTAGACTTTCCTATTTATGTCATTCCAGGAGAAACGGTAAAAAAAATTGCCACCGTCCCAGGAGCTATCAAGTCGGTTAAATTTCGTCCTTCACTACAAAAAAAGATGCTTCATGCGTATCAACTACTTAATTTAGACCAGCGGAATACTTTTCAAGATCTATTAGCTCACACCCTAACTCCAAATGGCATCTCAGATTCTAAAACCCTTGATAGCCTGATCCAATATCTTTTTTATGTAAAAAAGAAAAAGGATAATGAATTAAATGAGAGAGAAAAAGAGCTATTGCGTGCCGTACTTTTACAAAGAAGTACGTTAGGTGTGAGTGCTCCCGATTCAGGAGAGCACTTCATTAGCGAAAGTTCACGTCCTGAAGCGGCCCATCATACCTTTCGATTGGGCGTGAGTCTGGGTTTAGAACAGCGTAAGTTTGGGGAGGTCAAAACAGAATCCTTTAGAGAATTGAATTTTAAATTTGCCTTTCATGATCTACTCAATAGTGACTTAGGGTACACCCCTTTTTCACATCTAGATTTTCCAGGAATCACATTGCGCTACTATTCAAAAAGTGAATCGCTTAAAGTAGAAAATATTCATGGGTTATCATTGACCTCGCTATCTCCTCTTACAGTTCTAGAAAAACATCCCTCCTTTACCTTTCACATTGAAGTGCTGTCTCCGAAGGATCTCTCTTGTGATCACTGCCAACTATTTCACTTTGATATGGGCGCTGGAGGCACCCTTGATTTGGGAACTCCACATTCGATCATTTATACTTTAGCTATGGCCCAAGCAGAGATGGGAAGCTCCCTGCCCTTGGGATATCGCTTGTTACCTAAATTACAACTCGGATTTTTATCTAATCCCGTAGAAAAATATAAAATACAATTGGTTTCGAATGCAGTTTTCGACGCTTTGCAGGGTGACAGACAAAAATATTTTTTCGAGTTTCAATTAAATCAGTCATTTTTTTTGACTCGGTCGTGGGATCTCAGACTTCTTGGTCAGGTCATTCTTAATCAAAAAGATAGTATTTCATTCGCTGAGAGTCGTTTTATTGTTCACTACTATTTTTAATGCTGGGCGATATAAACAGATTCCATTACACCTATACAAAAAAAGCCGGTGTCCTTATAATAGGTTTAGTGTTTTGTAATTTATTTACCTTTCGAAAGGATATCCAATGAGTCGTTTAATAGGTTTATTCGTTTGTATTTTAGTCATCGCTCCAGCTATCTCACCTGCCGCTAAAGGGGGAAATATGTTAAATGATGCGGGAACAGATAGTTGTGGTTTGGGATGGCAAATCACCCAGAAGAAAAGTTTTGTAGCCACCACCACACGCGGAACCACCAATTCTTTTGTTCCCCCTACTTTTGGGATGACCTCTGGAACTATTGGTTGCGATAAACACAGTTTTACTAAAAATGAAGAGGCTGGAGTGACCTTTGCGATGGCTAATCAAGAAAACCTTTCCTTAGAAATGGCAAAAGGCGAGGGTGAATATGTGGCAGGATTTGCAGAATCTTTAGGCTGTAAAGATTCCGCAGCCTTTGGTCGAATGACTCAAAGTAAATATTCGGAGATTATTGGAGGTGAGACCTCTGCTGTTCAGATGTATAAAAATGTAAAACAACAGATCTCAAAAAATGCGGCACTTGCAGCCTCTTGCAAAGCTTAATTTCATACGATCTTAGGGCCTGGCTAAAAAGCCAGGCCCTTTTTTTATCTCTGCCTTCCCTCCCTCTCAGTGTCGCCTCTATTTCTCTTTGCTAAAAACCTTTAAAAAATTTTCATCTTTGATAATTAGAAAAGAGCTCTATTGATTTCAATGGTTTTACACGATAACTTTGCACCTTCGGGCTGGTAGCTCAGTTGGGAGAGCGCCGCGTTCGCAATGCGGAGGTCGTGGGTTCAATCCCCATCCGGTCCATAGTTTTATCTTTTTTTTTCTTAAATATTGACGCGATAGATTATTAAGTGGAATAAGAGAACGGTCAAACGATCTCAAAAGGAAAAACTATGAAACGATCTATTATTATCTTATTAACGGTCGCAGCTAGTTTTTACCCAATCAAAACTCCGGCCTCGGTGGGAACGTTATCTCAACTAGCCTACCAGACGATTAATGAAACTTGGACTAGGTTAGGCTCCGTGGGTCTTTTAGAGATGAACCCTTGGGACACTCGTCTTCCCCGTCCCCAAGTTCCAGCCCTAAAGGCTGTGGTCAATCAACGACTAAGGCTTTTGGCCTATTACAATGAAGAAAATATAGGACTAGGAACCACCTTCGTTTTTAATAATCCCAATGGGGGACAGCGACATTCTGTTTCTTTTAATACCGATTGGATTAGCTTTTTGACGCCGTATCAAGGCACGGTAGCCCATGCAAATCGATATATGACCGTGAATGGTCAGGGGTACAATTTTTACTGCCAAAGCACACCGGTTACGGAGCAAGGATTTTATAACTGCATTGACCATCTATTTATTAGTGTCATTGTAAATCAATTAAAGCAGTCCGCTAGATAGCCCAACTCATTAAACACTAAAGATCCTACCTGACCTCTTCTTGACTCAACGCGATTAGATACCGCGCCTGCTTACCCTTAATTTTAGTAGACCTCTTTCATGACCTAAAGCATAATATTTTGCAAGATCCTTGACCAGCGCTTCGTCACAGTCGAAAAAAGTACTCGACGATGCCTTCAGCATCGCCTCCGTGCTTTTT
>JABMMY010000137.1 GCA_013205415.1 Deltaproteobacteria bacterium | reverse complement strand
TCAGAATCAAGCCCAATCTTTACGGGTTTTGCTTATAGCTTTTCGGAGCTCGTTGGCATCAACGGTTTCTTTTTCAAGAAACCCGATTCGACTGGCATATCTGTGATAATTTCTGACTCCCCAGTAGTAGTTAGTTTATTAAGATATACATCTTTACTACAAGTAGAAGTTCAAGATCAAGTATAAGCCACAGCCCACTTTTATAAGGGGACGGAGGTGTCGTATTTAAGGCCCTTTTCTCGAAATTGATTAAGAATCGATGCTGATCAGGGACTAAAGATTGAAAAGCTTGATGGCATTTTCACTGGTAATTTTAGCTATGTGCTCTATAGAGGCTCCCCTTACTGCGGCTAAAACAGCGGCAGTGCTGGGTAAAAATGAGGGTTCATTTTTTTTACCCCGATTGGGTACAGGGGCGAGAAAAGGACAGTCGGTTTCAATAAGAAGCCTGTCTTCCGGTATTTCCTTTGCCGTCGCTCTGAGAGCGTCTCCATTTTTAAAGGTTAGAATTCCAGAAAAAGAGATACTAAAACCTAGTTTTACAGATTCCAAAGCCTCTTCTGTGGTTCCGGTAAAGCAGTGCATGACCCCTGCTTTTTTAGGAACCCCTATCTTTTTTAAAGATTCAAAAAGCATGTCAAAAGCTTCGCGACAGTGAATGACTAAGGGCATATTCCAATCACTAGCTAATTTTATTTGGGTTTCAAATTGAGAAATTTGCGCCTCTTTACCAGCAAAATTGTAAAAAAAATCTAGGCCCGTCTCCCCTACGGCCACACATTTCTTTTTCAAAGAGGAGGCTGCATAAAATGACCTGAGCGCCTTTTCACAATTCGGAACCTTTTCGGAATCATGAGGGTGAAGGCCAAGTGTGAAATAGATATCTGCGGAGGCTGCAGATATTTTTTCATTAGCGGCCCAACTTTCCTCATGAGTAGAGACGGTGATCATTTTCGAAATACCCTGTGCTCTAGCTCGCGCGAGAATGTCTTCTAGTGGAGCGTGATCGAGCATAGCTAAATGAGCATGAGTATCAATAAAACTGTAAGAATTAAGACTCATGCCTTGGGTAGTTCTAATCTAGGAAATAGGGGCGCACTTTTGGTGACCTTAATTATCTGTGGACCTGTTCCCCAAGCCAAATGATTGAGAAGAGGGGCTGGCGTTAAATAGCTTTCGGTGTCTCCTAAATATTCCAGGGCCTTCTGAGCACTCTTTGGAATGAACGGGACTAAAAATAAGGAGGCAATTCTTAAGCTCTCGTGACAGTGAATGAGTACCTGTTCTAGTTTATTTTTGTCTTTAGGATCTGAAGACTTCGCAAGGGTCCAGGGGGCACTATTCTCAATGTAGCGATTAACACCGGAAACTAATTTCAGCACATTTTCGAGTGCCTTATGAAAGTGAAAAGAATCCATCTCTTTAATCGCCAATGGAATTAAATCTGCGGCTAAAATTTTAAGCTCTGAAGGATGATTTAAGTAGTCGGTAACAGAGATAGCATTATCTCCCATATACTTAGGAATCATGGTGCTAACACGATTGATGCAGTTTCCGAAATCATTAGCGAGATCGGAATTAATTCTCTGGTACATGACCTCTTTGGTGTATTCACCATCCAATCCAAATACGAACTCTCGGAATAGAAAATAACGCATTCCATCCACACCCACCTCCTTGGCGAGTGCTATCGGATCGATTGAATTACCCAGAGACTTACTAATTTTTCGATTGGCATCGGTTAGCCATCCATGAGCCACGATCTGTTTAGGTAATGGAAAATTTAAAGCCATTAAAAATGTGGGCCAGTAAACAGCATGAAATCTTAAAATATCCTTTCCGACGATATGAATGGCCTCTGGCCAAAATTTTTCAAATTTATCATCTTTGTCCAATGGCCCTAGCGCCGAAATATAGTTAGTTAAGGCGTCAAACCAAACGTAGACGAAATGGCCTTTATTAGCCTTCGAATCGGAGGGCATTGGGATACCCCAGTCGATAGTAGTTCGACTGATACTAATGTCCTTAACCCCACCCTTTAGAAATCCAAGGACCTCATTTTTTCGAGCTTCGGGCAAAATAAAATTAGGATGAGATTCGATGTGCTTTAAAAGTGCATCGGCATATTTGGACATCTTAAAAAAATAGCTCTCTTCACGAAGCGTTTCGACAGGCCGATTACAGTCGGGACATTTTCCATCCGTGGCCTGTGTTTCGGTGCAGTAGGCTTCGCAGGGAATACAGTAAAGC
>JABMMY010000136.1 GCA_013205415.1 Deltaproteobacteria bacterium | reverse complement strand
TCTAGGGCAAAGTAATCGGGGGGGCGTTTGCCTAGTACTGGGGAGCGTTTCCTTTTTTCAAAAGAGAACGGAGGGAGCTTTGCGACCTCCGTCCCCCATTATTATCTTTGGGTGGTTACTTTGAAGGTTCTTAGGATGCCTTCTTTATCGAATTCGGCGATGATTTGGTCTGATTGTTCGATCGGTTTTTTGTCCTTTTGGTTTTTTTCGCCAATCCACTTCACTCCTTTTTTACGATAAAAGCGGCAAGTTTCTCTTTGGGAATCTTCGACTTTGCACCATTCAGCATTTCCAAATATTTCTACCAACTCTGTTTTTGTCGTAGAACCAATTTTCTCGGTAAAGGTTTCGTCGAGTCTAGTTTGTGCCTCTTTAGTAGTTTCAGGTGTGCTGGAACAACCTAAAAAAGTGAACATTACAATTGTCATTATCCCTATACCTACGTATTTCATTTCATCTCCTTTGTTCTATTAAGTACATAACGATTCTATCTCTTCAATCTCCTTAGGTGCTCCCGTAGTCAGAACTTTACAACCTGACGTCGTAATTAACACATCATCTTCAATTCGAATTCCAATTCCATGATACTTACTTGGGCCCTTCGCACCTGCTCCAAAATAGAGTCCTGGTTCAATAGTAATCACCATTCCTGCCTCTAGCTTTCGTGGTGTTTCATAACTCTCTGAAAAGTAGTGACCCGCATCATGCACGTCCATTCCCAACCAGTGACCAGTTCCATGTGGATAGTAAGGAAAAAAGGCTTTGTTTTTTATTAACGAGGCCGTGGCTCCCTTTAAAACCTTTAGTCGCTTTAACTCCTCAACTAAGATCTCTATCGCGTGATGGTGCAGGTCCTTCATCGATTTTCCAGGTGTTGCCATCTTCACACAAGACTTCTGCGCCTTCAGCACCGCAGAATAAATATCCTTTTGCTCTACGGTAAATTGACCACTCACAGGAAAACATCTCGTAATATCGGCTGTATAATATTGGTACTCAGCCCCAGCATCAATAAGAAGTAGTTCCTTATCCTGAAGCTGCTTATTATTGGCCACATAATGAAGCACACAAGCATTAGACCCCGCAGCCACAATAGAACCATATCCCAATCTACTAGCTCCCTGTCCCCTAAACCCATGATAAAGAGCCGCCTCTACCTCATACTCATACATTCCGGGTTTTGCGATCCTCATTGCATTTACATGCGCCTCTGCAGTGATATTTGCGGCATGCTCTAGTCGTTCCGCTTCGGCCTTTGTTTTAATGAGTCGCATCTCTCCTAGGACCTCTAACGGATCATGAATAGGCCAAAACCCTCGCCCTGTTCTGCCTAAATGCCGAAGGGCTTTTTTCATCAACATAAAAATACGTCGATCCCAATCGGCATTAATTCCAACCCGATAGTAAACAGCATCGGCCTCTAAAAGAGCTTTTACAAAAGCCTCATCAAAAAACATGGGGTCTATCGACGAGAAAGCAGCATTGGCTCCGAAATCTTTCTTGACTCCCTCAGGGCCAAAAATTTTGCCTTCCCACAGTTCCTTGAGTTTATCTTTGGGCTGCACAAACATTTGAAATGGAGTGGTACTATTACTATCAAAAAGAAGAACACTATTGGGTTCTTCAAAACTACTTAAGTAATAAAAATTGGTGTCCTGACGATATTCGTGGTGAACATCATTATTTCTAATAACCTCGGGCGCAGATGGAAAAACAGCAACTGCATTTTTTATTTTGCTGAGAAATGTTTTTCTTCGGTGAGCAAAATCGATAGGGTGTAATGGCTTTTTCATAAATTGTTACTTTAGTTTAATCTTTGCTCTGCCAAATTAAGAAGTTCGGAAATGAGTTCAGAGTAACTAATTCCAGAAGCTTGCCACATTTTTGGATACATACTGATTGGAGTGAATCCAGGAATAGTATTAATTTCGTTTAAATAAATTTTATGTGTGTTGTGTTCTAAAAAAAGGTCCACTCGCGCCATTCCATCACACTCTAAGCAGTTAAAGGCCTTAAGTGCAAAATCTTGAATGAGCTTGGTATGTTTAGCATCAAGATCTGTAGGCACCTTAGTTTCTGCTCCTTCAGGCATTAAATATTTCGCTTCGTAAGAGTACCAGCCTATTTTCGAATTAGGAATGATCTCGCCTGGAACTGCTACTATAGCCTTTCCGTGAAGCCCTAAAACGGCGCACTCAATCTCTCGTCCGTTAATGCCCTCTTCAATTAAACATTAGGAGTCAAAGGTTAAGGCTTTTACTACAGCGGCGCTTAACTCTTCAGGAGCACTCACCTTACTCACTCCAACCGAAGAGCCCTGTCTAGGAGGTTTGACGAAAAGCGGATATTTAAGTTCTGAAAGAGTTGATTTTACCCTTTCTAAATCTTCTAATGATTCTACCCAGGTAAATTTAGCCGTTGCAATTCCTGCTTTTTCACAGAGGGTTTTAGTTAAAATTTTATCCATGCATAACCAAGAGCTTCCGCAATTGGATCCGACATAAGGAACACCCATAATATCTAGCATCCCT
>JABMMY010000135.1 GCA_013205415.1 Deltaproteobacteria bacterium | reverse complement strand
CCGATTCCACCCCCTCCCTGGGTTTTTCAGGAAGAGTTAGCGCTTTGTCTAGCCAAATAAAATAGAAGGAACTTCCAATCCAGGAGATCCCTGCGATCACGTGGCCCCAACGTAATAAATAACTTAACCAACTATGCAATGAGTCGAACATTGTCGAATCATAGGCGTAAGTTTTAACAACGCCAACAGATTGATTTAAGATTTTCTAGACGGTTTTTAATCACGATTTTTTAAAGCTTTAGAGTTAAGATACGGGTCAATGAAGGGTTTAGAAAAAATTGCAGTCGTTGGGTTAGGTAGTTGGGGAACAGGGGTAGGCAATATCTTTGCCGATGCGGGGCGTGACGTGACCGTTTGGGGTAGAGATGCCGAGCTCGTTAACCACATCAATGACAAACATGAAAACAGGAAATATTTAAAGGGAATTTCCCTTAATCCAAAATTGAAGGCCTCAGGGGATTTAATTCAGGTGGTGAAGGATGCCGATTGGATCGTTTGTGCGATTCCTACCCAGGAGATCCGCAATGTGTTTCTGCCAATAGCCCCTATTCTAAAAAATAAACATATTATTAATACGTCGAAGGGAATTGAGGTGGGAACCCACTTTAGAGTGAGTGAAATTTTTCATCAAATCGCTCCCGAATCTCCTTACACTATTTTATCGGGCCCTAGCTTCGCACTCGAAGCGGTGAAACGACTTCCGACCGCGGTAACTTTGGCTAGCAAAAGAATTGAGGATGCGGCCAAGATTCAACAGGCCCTATCCACCTCCTATTTTCGCAGTTATACCTCTAGAGATGTGACCGGTGTCGAGTTTGCGGGTGCTCTTAAAAATGTGGTCGCAATTGCAGCGGGAATGGCATCGGGACTTCATTTGGGCTACAACGCTCAGGCCGCCATTATTAACCGAGGGATTGCTGAAATCATGAGACTCGCTAAGGCCTTTCATGCCGATCCCTTTACTTTTTTAGGACTTGCAGGAACAGGGGATCTTATTCTGACCTGTACAGGCCCTTTAAGTCGAAATCGAAAGGTGGGTATCTTACTAGGAGAGGGAAAAACACTCACGCAAATACAAAAAGATCTAGGAGGGGTTGCAGAGGGTGTTTTTACGGCAAAATCCGCCTATGAGCTTTCGACCCATGCGGGAATTGAACTTCCCATCACCGAGCAAATTTATCGGATCCTTTATGAGGGAACCACCCCTGCCGAAGCACTGCAAACTTTAATGGGAAGAGATTTAAAAGAAGAATGGTAACATTTCCAGAAACCCTCACCTCGACCGACTCTCTTCTAGCAAATTGGCTCACCCATCATAGTACAGCACCCTCCTTGGGAACTGAATTTGTGGGACTGGATCCTATGGCGCAGGCATGGGTCATGCTTCGATGTCAGCAGTCTTTTGATGAGCCCTTAGTTGTCGTTTTTTCTTCCGGCGCCAAGGCACGCAATGCGATCGACCATTTTACATTTTTTGGAGGAGGAGAGGCGGCAGATAGAATTCATTTTATTCCCTCTTTAGAATTTGATTTTCATCGGAGTGTGCTTCCCAACACCGAAGTTTTATCGGAACGAAATGTCGGCCTTTTTCATGCGTTGAATGATCCTAAAAAACGCGTTTTTGTCACCACGGTGAAAGGGCTCCTACAAAAAAGCTTACTTCCCGAAAAGTTTTTGGGGGCCACCTTAATTTTTCAACCCAATCAAGAGGTGGATCGGGAATCACTTATTTTAAGTTTGATCGAGGCAGGTTATCAGAGGCAACCCACCGCCTATGACCCAGGCATCTTTTCTGTCCGTGGGGGGGTCGTTGATATTTTTTCACCGCTTTACTCTCATCCTTTTCGAATTGAGTTTTTTGCCGACTTAATTGAAGAGATTCGGCTTTTTGATGCCGTCTCACAGCGTTCACTAGGAAAGATAGAAAAGGCCTATGTGGTACCGGTGAGTCTGTCCTTGGTTCCCCATGGAGAAAACCTGATAAAAGTATCGGCCTCTATTAAGGATCGACTCGACTCTTTAGGAGTTCCTAAGTTCAAAAGAGATGAACTTTTAGACAATTTAAAACTCGGAGTCTTAGCCCAAGAAAATATGTTTCTTTTTCCTCTGTTATCTGAGGGCTCTGGATCGGTGCTTGATTACTTTCCGAAGGATCGCATCTGCTTGTGGGAGGGTAACGGTTCACTCGTTCAATTAGCGGAGGAGGAGGAATGTCCGAAGCTTTTAAAAAATCATGAACTATTCGAAAAAAACACCTCGCCCATCGGTAACGCAGCCTCTCTTTTTCTGACCGCTAAAGAATTTGAAAATCAGATTCAACCCTCTCGCGATTATTTCTTTGAGTCTTTTCAACAAAATGAAACCAAGGTGATTGCCACATTGCCGAGCCGAGAGGTCTCTCTTAATCAAGAAAGAACCGCCGCTCATCAAAAGGGGTCTCATCATCCTTCTCTCGATGGATTTGCTAAACGATTCAAAGATTGGATCGATGAAGGGTATCGAATTCATATTGTCTCCCACACTCAGGTTCACGCCGATAGAATGTGTCTTTTACTTGCTCCTTATGGATTTAAAATACTTCAACATTCCGAAACCGAAATACCGTGGAAAGAGATGCCACATCTCGATTTTACCCAGCTTCATATCTGGCAAGGACTATTACGAGAAAGTCGCTGTTACCCCTCACTAAAGATGGTGATTTTAAGTGAAGAGGAGATCTTTGGTGTTAAAAAGAGAACCACTAAAAGCAATCAAAAGGTTTCTCAAACTGAACAGGGAAAATTACTCTCAGCCTTTCGGGATCTCAGAATAAATGATTATATCGTTCACAGAGATTTTGGGGTTGGCAGATATCTTGGACTCAAGTCGATGGACTTTGTGGGAGTTCCGAATGATTATGTGCTCCTAGAATACCGCGATAGTGACAAACTTTATATTCCAGTCTATCGACTTAATATTTTACAAAAGTATGTGGGGGGTGAAGGTTCCTCAGTCGCATTAGATAAGCTCGGTGGCGAAGCTTGGGCCAAGGTTAAGAAAAAGGCTGAAAAGGCTATCGCGGAACTTGCGGCGCAATTTCTCACTCTTCATGCCAAACGAAAACTACTCACGGCTCCCGCCTTTTCAGCACCCGGTGGAGATTATCTACAATTTGAAATGGAATTTCCTTTTGACGAAACCCCAGATCAAATGCGTGCCATTGAGGATGTCATGCATGATTTAAGTCAAACTCATCCCATGGATCGTTTAGTGTGTGGTGATGTCGGATATGGAAAAACTGAGGTCGCAATGAGAGCGGCCTATCGTGCCGTCCTAGACAATAAACAGGTCGCAGTATTAGTACCCACGACCGTATTAGCCTTCCAACATTTCGAGAGTTTCAAGGCTCGCTTTAAAAATACGGCCGCTAGAATTGAGATGGTTTCGCGTTTCCGAACCACTGCTGAAGTTAAAAAGACCTTAGCTGCACTGCGAGAAGGAAAGATCGATATTTTAATTGGAACTCATCGATTGATTTCAACCGATGTTGAGTTTAAAGACCTGGGGCTACTTGTTGTCGACGAGGAACATCGATTTGGTGTGGTTCATAAGGAGCGTCTCAAGCAGATGGCCACATCGGTTCATGTATTATCAATGACCGCAACTCCAATACCCAGAACTTTGAATATGGCGATGACTGGGATTAAAGAAATTTCTGTGATTGCCACCCCGCCTCCAGATAGGCTCAGCGTCAGAACTTTTGTGTGCCGCGACTCCGATGAGGTTATTACCGAAGCCATTCAAAATGAACTCCTAAGAGATGGCAGTATCTTTTTTGTGCACAATCGCATTGAAACGATTTTAAATATTCACAAAAAGATAAACGAGCTTTTTCCAAAGATTACAGTTGCGGTGGTTCACGGCCAAATGGATGCCGATGAACTAGAAAAGAAAATGTTGGGTTTTTATCGAGGAGACTTCCGCATTTTGTTAACTACAGCCATCATTGAATCTGGTTTAGATATTCCAAGAGCTAATACGATCATTATAGACAGGGCTCATCACTTTGGCCTGGCTCAACTTTACCAGCTTCGAGGGCGAGTGGGGCGTTCTAGTTTGAGGGCCTATTGTTATTTATTATCGCCGATAGAAAGCAGTTTAACAGGAGAGGCTAAAGAACGCCTCCAGGTCATTCAACGCTATTCAGAGCTCGGCAGTGGGTTTAATATCGCAAGTCATGACCTAGAGATTCGGGGTGCAGGAGATCTGTTAGGAAAGGATCAATCGGGACATCTTAATGCCATTGGTATCGACCTCTATTTTGAGCTTCTAGAAGAAAGTATCCGAGAGTTAAGAGGCCAAGAGAAAAAAGTAGAGATCGAACCTGAAATCACACTGAAGGTAGCGGCCTACTTTCCCAATGATTATCTACCTGATGTGGGAGAGAGGGTCTCTCTTTATCGACGATTATCTAGTGCAGAAACGGAAGACGGGCTTGCACTACTTGAAACTGAAATTCGAGATCGTTTAGGGGCTTTACCCGATGAGGTCACTAATTTAATTGGCCTAATGGTGATTAAACTCTATTTAAAATCATTACATGTAACGCGAATGAGTTGTGGACCTAAACGAACCTCTTTACAGTTTGCACCCACTACACCCGCTAGCCCAGACAAACTAGTCAAACTTATTCAGTCTAACCCGCAGCGCTATGCACTGACTCCCGATCATAAATTTGTCTTTAGTGTTGAAAATACCGATTGGCGTTCACAGTTAAGAGAGGTGCAGGAAGTTTGTCGAAGGCTTGATGTCACTATCGAAGCAAGCTAGACTAATGCCATCAGCTGGTTAAATTATGATTTGAGGAGGTAATCTTGGATGCTATCAATTTGTCTGCTTCTAAAAAACAGATGCGAGAAAAAGTAGAAACACCGCCAGAAACAGACTTAACCTCTTTGTTAGATCTCCAGGATTTTTTCAGTGCTGAACTAGTGAATCAAGGGACAGCCTATCGACGAGCCTTCATCCCCTTAACTGAAGGCCTAGGACTAGGAAGTCCTCGAACCATGATGCCTAAACTGCAGTACATAGAGCGAAATGATGTGCTTCTAAATACCAATGAGACCCCACAATCGGAGGCTAAACTATCCGACGGGGCAGCCCTATTCACCGAACGACCCCCCTTCGAATCCGGGATGCCTACCAAGATCCTACCCCCCAAACCTCCTGTGTTGAAATCTGAAAATCGTTTAGCTGAAGTGATCGATTCTGCGACGGCAACAAATAAGGAACCCGCTTTTGAAACTGAAAAAGAGGAGCGTTTTTTTGGCTCTGCAAACTCAATTACAGTAACGCCACCGCCGCTTCCAAGACCCGCGCTATTCAAACGGCTTATGGCCGGCACTATCGATCAGGTTTTTGTGCTTCTTATCTGGACCGCCCTTATTGTTTTGACCTCTAATATGATCAATAATTTCACCACAGGATTTTCCTTAGAGATACTTTCAGACTTTAACAGTCCTAAGTTTCAAAGAATGGCTACTCTTGAGTTTATTGGGGCCTGGTTAGGATATTTAGGCTTTTCCCTCTTGATTTCAAAAAGAACCTTCGGGATGTGGGTTTGGTCAATGAATGTTTCATACGGTGATAAAATAGAGGAAAACTACTTTTTACGAAAAGCGATGCGTATTTTTTGGACCTTTATATTCTCAGCCCCCTTAATTCCTACATTGGTATTAATCATTCACAAAAACGGAAGAAATATATTGGATGTCCTTTCAGGAACCTCTGTATATGATGCGAATTAAATGAAAATCAGAAGTCTTGAAGAAAAAATTCTTACCCCCGAGCAGTTAACTAAGATCTCTTATCAAATAAGATCTGTAGGAAAGAAGATAGTGACCACCAATGGTTGCTTTGATCTTCTTCATTTGGGACACATCTCCTATCTGTTAGAGGCGGCCTCATTAGGGGATACTTTAATTGTTGGAATTAATTCTGATGCTTCGGTAAAAAAACTAAAAGGAAATGATCGCCCCATTAACTGTGAGTTAACACGCGCAAAACAGGTGGCAGCACTAGAATCGGTTGATTACGTCACTATTTTTTCTGAAAACACGCCAGAGAATCTTTTAGCCGTTATTAAACCCTCGATACACGTCAAAGGAGGAGATTATCTTCCTGCGAATTTACCCGAAAAGGCTGTGGTTGAAGCCAATGGAGGAAAGGTTATTTGTGTTTCCTTAATCGAAGGGTATTCCACCACCGAACTTATTAACAAAATTAAATGTACTCCCCTGTAATAGTTCGGCGAATCTATTTTAGAAAATTTTCCGCCTGCGAGTAAAAACTCTGTCGCGTTGCCTTGCCTTGTAGCATTTGGCTTTGCCACACCTCAATTTAATAGGCTTCCCAACGAAGAGTATAACTCCCGAATCTCAATTATCTTGCGATTGCCATAAGATTGAGAATGCTGTGGCGTTACTATCCAGTGCTCGATAACATTGACTCCTAGACTCTCAATCAATTTAAGTTGCTCATTAGAAAAATCTTGAGGAGATGCTTTGGCTTCTATGGCCACAAACTTTTTATTGGGAAGTTCCAATAGAAAATCGATCTCAACTTTTTCCTTGTTTCGGATGAAATAGACTTTGGGTTCAATGATTCGATTAGTGAAAAATCTAGAAATTTCACTGTAAACTAAGTTTTCCACCATTTGACCAAAGTAAGGGCTTACAAACAGAGGTTGAAAACTTGTCCATCCTTGAAATCTAGCTGCTAGCGCAACATCTTCAAAGTAAACCTTTGGAGACTTTATCAAGCGTTTGTTGAACGTATTCATAAAGGGCTGCAATATTTTTATGAGATTATTTTGCTCTAAAATCAGGGCCCACGACTGAATCGTTGTCGATTCTACGCTACAAGCAGACGCAATAGCGGAAAAATTGATGAGCTGCCCTACTTGTCCCGATAATAGCTGGATCATCTTTGTGAAGGCCGATTTTTTTTCAATTCCAGCAGCCTGGAGAATGTCTTTTTCTATAAAGGTTGAAATTAAATTATTAAGATACCGAGTAGAGTCCAACTCCGGATTCGAATACAATTCGGGCCAACCTCCTCGTATTAATAGGGTAGATAATTGATTTAAATTTAATTCGTGTGCAGATAGTGTATTTAAATTATATAAATCAGCCCTACCCGCAAGTGATTCACTTACTTCTCTAGACAATAGAGTTTGATTGGAGCCCGTGATCCAGTAATCCAATTTTGATTTCTTTCCAGTAAATTGATTTCGTTTTATTTGATCAACTCTCTTTTTAATTTCTAAAAATAACGAAGGTACTAAAGTAGCTTCGTCCAAAATCACCGACTCTTGAAACTGGCTCAAAAAGACGTCTGGATTTTCATTGGCACGAGTTCTCAAGATATGATCGTCGAAAAGAATGAGTTGATGCGTTCCCAGCGATTCAAGAAGGCTAGTTTTTCCCACCTGACGAGGCCCCTTAAGCACCTTCACTAAACCAGCACTTTTTTTCGAGTCTCGACGCCAAGAGTCTATAAAATCTCTGTTAATCCACATATTTGGCTATTATTGTCTATGAAACAAAATTTGACAAGTTGGATCTTTAGAACTATCGGACAGCGATTCTCGGTGAATAAAATTGCCCATTAATCCCAAAGATAAAGAGTCGTCCTCTATTTTGCATTAGATCTCTTTCATAACTCCTCAGAAAAACCTACTTAACCATTAGATTTTGCTTTGTTTTTCATGTTTTTTCAAAAATTCAATATTTTCTTTGGAAAGTTGAATCGAAAATTTAATTAATTTTT
>JABMMY010000134.1 GCA_013205415.1 Deltaproteobacteria bacterium | reverse complement strand
TCTTGTAGCAGCAAAGATAGCTATTTTTTGTGGGGTGATGCCGTAGCAGGTGTTATTGGATGGATTGTTTTAGTCAGTCAACCACCCTCTCGAAGCCTTCCTATAGGCGAGAGAAAATGGGCTGGTCTTCCTCAAAGTGAAAGTAGCTGTCCTAATATTACAAATGCAAATGATGCTTTTTCACAGTGTTTAAATTACCAAAGTGACAAAATAGGAACTAGTCCTGGTCAATACCTGCGTCGGTATTTTGGATTGTGTCAGTTTTCTGGACTGCAACAGGCCCCCTGGTGGCGCTCTTTTCAGATTATTAAATTTCCAGATCAAACAAAGTGCGAAGCCATTAGAAATTCTGCAGATGGTCTTAGTTCTACCAATATCTCCGCGAACTCTTTAGTAGGAACGAGTCTTACGGTCACCTTTGGATTAGGCCCCAATGCAGATGAACAAAATATATTATTTTCACAAGACGGATATGTCCAATATGTATGGAGTGATTTTCCAACCGGATTTTTAGAGCCCAAACAGGGTGGAGCGATAGTGACCTTCACTGCCTCTAATGAACGAAGTATTATGGTTCAGGGAATTCAGGTAAAAAACTTTTCTCCAGTAAACAGTGAAGTGAATAGCCCTATAGATATTTATGGGGAGCTTCAAACTAAGGCCACAGACCAAGTGATCACCTTATTTTCAGATAAGACGGTGGCCTCTATTAAAACGGGGGATCGACTTTATGAAAGAAAGGACGCTGGTCTTGATTTTTTATCAGGAGATAACTATCCATTAGTTGTGAAATATTCTGGTACGACTCCAGTTGTTTTAAGTGGAGCAAAACTTCGAACTCAGTTTAATCACAAAGGAGCTTTGGGAGTTTCTACGGTAACTGAAGATTTACGATATACCGATTCTAATTGTTGTTGGCCTACCTCTGGAAAAATCACGACAATTTTTAATGAACTTTATATTTTACCCCTAGTAAGAAAGAGGTCCTTTAACCAAGAGGTTATGGAGTTTCAATCTGGGACCTGTGGTGAGGTAATACTACACCAAACGGGTGTGGATTCTGGCGATTCTGTCGACGCAAGAACTGTTCAACTTTATCAGTGTTTTTAACAGCTAAAAGTTATTCCAAATAGCTCTATTTGATCCTTTATCGTTCTGCTAACTATTTTAAATCAGGAAAGAGGTCTTTTATTGCAAAGATAAGGTAGTTTCTTTGCGAGCCACCTTGCCTTTATTTGGAGGTTTAATCTCTAAAAGCTTTAATTTTTCTAAAGTTTTTTCAGAGATCCCTTTTCCATCCAAAAACGTCATGGCTCGTTGAGCTTTAGGTGCGGCATGGTCGATAAAACGATCTGGCAAGCCTAAAACTAAACAGTCTTTTTGCAGATGATTTTTTTGAAAAAGCTCGAGAACTCCAGAGCCAAAACCACCGATAGCGGCATTTTCCTCTACAGTCACAACCAATTGAGACCGTTTCGCCCAGTAGAGTAAAAGCTGATCGTCTAATGGCTTAATAAATCTGGCATTGATTACAGCGGTTTTTAGTCCTTGGTCCTGAAGAATCTTTTGTGCTTCTAAAGTGGTTTGTACTGAATAGCCGACCGCAATAAAGGTGACATCAACCTTTTCAGCATCTGATGACAGCAGCTCGCCTTTTCCAATGGGCAAACACATAGGAGTTTTATCCATTTTAACACCGACCACTTCGCCTCTAGGATAGCGTAAAGCAATAGGTCCTGTTTGATGATGAATAGAGGTCTTAATCATGTGCTGTAGTTCGTTTTCGTCCTTGGGCGCCATGACTACGAAATTAGGTACCGTTCGTAAGTAGGTGAGGTCAAAGGCGCCTTGATGAGTGGCTCCATCTGCCCCCACTAATCCTCCCCGGTCCATCGCAAAAATAACAGGAAGATTTTGGATTCCTACATCGTGAATAATCTGATCGTAAGCTCGTTGTAAAAAAGTGGAATAGATAGCTGCGACTGGGCGATATCCTTCAGTGGCAAGTCCCGCAGCAAATAAAACGGCGTGGGCCTCTGCAATACCGACGTCATAAGTGCGAGTAGGAAATTCCTTTTGGAATTTATTAAGGCCGGTTCCGCTTGGCATGGCAGCGGTAATACAAACAATTCGCGGATCCTCTTTCGCGAGCTTGATCAGCGTGTCTGCAAATACATCCTGGTAATTTACAACCTTGACTCCGGAGCTCTGAATACCCTCTTTAATTTTGAAAGAACTCACTCCATGATATTTTAGAGGTAAATCTTCTGCCGCTTGATATCCCTTACCTTTTTTTGTGATCACATGAACTAAATAAGGGCCGTTCTCGGCACCTTCCGATTGCACAAAATTTAGAGTTTCTAAAAGTTCGTCTAGATTGTGCCCATCCACAGGACCAAGGTAACGAAAACCAAAACATTCAAACAGCATGCCTGGAGTAAAAAAAGTTTTTACACTTTTTCTAATCTTTGAGGCGACATTCGCAACCGGAAGCCCATGCTTAGTTAAAGAATCGACTAAACTGCGGATCTCTTTTCTAAATCGATTGTATCCAGGATGAGTGACGGTATGATTTACAAACTTCGAAAGAGCTCCCACATTGGGATCGATCGCCATGTCGTTATCATTAAAAATAACGACTAAATTTTTGGCTGGAATGTGACCGGCATTATTGAGTGCCTCAAACGCTAATCCCCCGGTCATGGAACCATCTCCAATGACAGCAATTGCCATATGAGGCGTACCCGCTAATCGCATTCCTTCAGAAATACCTAAGGCAGCTGAAATTGAGGTGCTAGCATGGCCTGCACCAAAATGGTCATATTCACTTTCAAAACGATTGGTGAATCCACTAATACCATTCTCTTGCCGAATCGTATGAAAACGATCTCGTCGACCGGTTAAAATTTTATGAGGATAAGATTGGTGGCCTACATCCCAAACAATTTTATCTTTTGGGGTATTAAAACAATAATGTAGGGCTACTGTTAACTCTACAGTTCCTAAATTGGAGGCAAAATGGCCACCCTTTTCAGAAACCACTTTAAGAATGAGATCTCTAACCTCTTTAGCGACCTGCTTTAACGAAGAGGGTTTAAGTTTTCTCAAATCCGAGGGAGACTCTAATTTCTCTAAAAGGTTCATGTGTATATTTAAGCCTTCCTTGTACGGATGATCTCAGCAATATCGACTAAATTTTGAGCTTTGTCACCCAGGGATTCAATAGCCGTTATGGCCGAATTTATTAAACGATTTAACTTCTCTCTCATCTCTGAAGGACTCATCACTTGGGTATAACAGGGCTTAGGTTTTTTTCGTGGCCCCCTTGAATATCTCACAGAGGTCTCTGAATCTAAAATATCATCTGAGATCTGAAAGGCTAACCCAAGCGCCTCTCCATACCTTCGAAACTTTTGACTTTTTTCCTCTTCTAAAGGAATTAGTCTGGTTGGAATTAACACAGAAGCTAAGATCAATGCCCCCGTTTTATGAATGTGAATAAATTCTATTTCAGGAAGCGATGCATCGCTCGTATCGATGGTCACATCTAATAATTGGCCACCCACCATACCCCTAACACCAGAATTGTGGGCCAGCAGATCAATGACGCCCAAAATTTGAGCCGGGTGGAAAGTTTTTGATTCTCCCAAAAGTAAAACCTGCCCAAAGGCCTCAGTTAATAGTGCATCTCCAGCCAAAATGGCGACAGCCTCACCAAATCTTTTGTGGCTTGAAGGTTTTCCGCGGCGAGTATCATCATCATCTAAGGCGGGAAGGTCGTCGTGAATTAAAGAGTAGGTGTGAATATATTC
>JABMMY010000133.1 GCA_013205415.1 Deltaproteobacteria bacterium | reverse complement strand
GTGCAAACCGATCCCCTTCGGCCTCCTAAAAACACGGTGCCTTCAAAACGGAAACGTGTGATCTCTAGAATTTTAAATGATCATGAAATTTGTGAAAATCCCTCGGGCAGTTTTAGTATTCGACATAATCCCTCCGGGGAGGTCATGCATTCGGTGAATGATCCCTCTTCTGAGGCAGAGGCACTCTACATTAATCAGTCTAAATTAATTGTTAAACTCCGAGAAGACTCAGAGGAACCTTTAAGACTTTGGGATGTCGGTTTAGGCGGAGCCACTAACGCAATGGCAGCAATTCGCGCTTATGAAATGCTTCATAGCAGTGGAAAAGAAAGGCTAAGGCCTTTGCATATTGTGAGTTTTGAAAACAACTTAGATTCTTTAAAACTAGCGTTGAAACATCCTAATTTATTACCGCACATTCGCCATCCAGGGCCTTCCACTTTAGTGGAGTTTAAAGAGTGGAATTCTAAGAAGAGCTCTCTACAGTGGACATTAATAGAGGGTGATTTCATTGAAACAATGAAATCGGCTCCTAATCCAGATGTTATTTATTTCGATCCCTATTCTGCTAAAACTAACACATCCCTTTGGAGCTTAGAATGTTTTCAAAACATTCATGAGAAGTGCCGGGATCAATCTATTGAACTTTATACCTACTCTAGTTCCACCGCAGTCAGAGCTGCATTGCTAGGGGCAGGATTTTTCGTGGCACGTGGTGTAGGTACCGGCCCTAAATCGGAAACTACCGTGGCACTTTCTCAATTGGCACTAGAAAAGGTATTTAGTTTTTCCCTCCTATCATCTCAATGGTTGGAACGATGGAAAAAAAGTCACACTAAATTTCCTAGTGATCTTCCTGACTCTGCGCACCTAGATTTTCAAGCACGAATTCTTAATCACCCCCAGTTTGCAAACTAATTTAAGAAGTTTTTAGAACTTGTTAACTATGGTAGCGTAAGAGCCATGATTAAAAAAAATAAAATGAGCGCTGATACTACACCGAATGCCTTAAAAGAGATTAGAGCCGATTTAACTAACAAAGGTGAAAATAAAAGTTTTTTACGAACGGCTATAGCTATTACAGGCTCGGCCTCTCCTAAAGTTTTCTTCAGAGTTGTGATAACAGGTATTTTTTCACTGGGATGTTCTCTACTGTTTCATTTGTATCCACAAGTTTCTATTTCAATCACCCCCTTTGAATATTCAGGAGCTGTTCTTGGTCTTTTTTTAGTGATCCGCATTAATTCTGGATTAGATCGTTGGTGGGAAGCCAGAAAATTGTGGGGCAGTATTGTTAACCAGAGTCGAAATTTAGCTATCATTGGTTATCAATACAGTGACGTCACTGAAACTAGAGGAATTACATTCTTGAATTGGGTAGCTGCATGGCCTCATATTATGCGCGAGTCTTTAAGAAATGAAAGAGAGTTGCCTGAGGTGCTTAATCTATTAGGTAGCGAGGAAACTGAAAAAATTCGTAGTAGTCAGCACATGCCTACTTATGTGGGGGCCAAAATAGCTAGCCAATTACGTGATTTGAGAGATCAAGGTCTCGATAATTTTGCCTTTCAGCGAGCTGAAAGAGAGAGAGCTCTATTAATTGATGCTATCGGAGCCTGTGAAAGAATTAGAAATACTCCGATTCCTCTTTCCTTAGCTATTATCATAAGAAGATTTATTCTTATGTTTTTAATATTATTACCGCTTGGATTGGTTGATAAGGTTTTCTGGCTCACTCCTTTAGTTGTGATTCTGGCCGCCTATCCCTTATTTAACTTAGATGAAATTGGAGCGGAACTACAAAATCCATTTTCACCCAGAAATTTAAGTCACCTTCCTCTGAAAAATATTTGTCATAATATCGAAAAGAACGTATTGAGTGTTGCCGATGTTGATAAAAAAATAAAAAAGAAAAACATGACAAATGAACAGGTTGTACAAGAAACTGAAGAACTAGAATCTTAATTTTAAGAAGAGAGACCTATGTCAGAATATAAAGCCCGTGTCACATGGAAAAGAGAAACCCCCCATTTTGATTATGATACTTTTGATAGAACTCATCTAATAGAGTTTGGTGGAGGGATTAATTGTAAGGCCTCTTCAGCTCCAGAATTTCAAGGGAAGGCTAGTTTCGTTAATCCGGAAGAACTATTAGCATCCGCTCTTGCTAGCTGTCACATGTTGACCTTTCTGGCGGTGGCTTCAAAAAGCCGACTCAATGTGATCAGCTATACCGATCAGGCTGTAGCGGTTTTAGATAAAAATACTGAAGGTAAAATGTGTGTAACCCAGATCACCTTGCATCCAAAGGTAGTTTTTGATTCTACCGAGCCGGTATCCTTTGAAAAAATAAATGAACTTCATGCTAAGGCTCATAAGTATTGCTTTATTGCAAATTCCATCGCCGCGAAGGTAGTCGTAGAAGCGCAATCTTGATAAATGAAAAGGTAAATTAGGTTTATCAAAAAAATGGAGTCTAGTTGGGATGGATTGGAGAATTTAACTCCCTTAGTTCGCGACGTAGTATTTTACCCACGATTGTTTTCGGAAGAGAATCTCGGAACTCAAATATTCTGGGTACCTTATAAGAGGCTAATTGTTCTCGGCAAAAAACAGCTAGTTCTCTTTGAGTGAGAGAGTTATCTTTGGCTATAATAAAGGCCTTTACGACCTCTCCGGCCGTTTTATGAGGCACTCCAATCACAGCAACCTCTAAAACCTTAGGGTGTGCAGCAATAGTATTTTCAACTTCATTAGGAAAGACATTGAAACCAGAAACCAGGATCATGTCCTTTTTTCTATCGACGATAAAAAAGAACCCTTTTTCATCCATCCGCGCGATGTCTCCAGTTTTTAACCAGCCTTTATCTAAAACATGGGCCGTCTCTTCGGGGTTATTCCAGTAGCCTGCCATAACCTGTGGGCCAGAAATACAAAGTTCTCCTATATCCCCATTGGCAACCGATTCATTTTTTTCATTAATAATTTTAATTTGAGTCTGAGGTACCGGAAGCCCAATACTTCCTTTGGGCCAATGCCCTTCCATGGGAACGATGTGGGTGACCGGGGCCGTTTCAGTGAGTCCAAAACCTTGTAGAAGTGGGTTTCCAGTAATTTTCTCCCATGCTGTAGCCACACTCTCCTGTAGGGCCATGCCACCTGCTAGAGAAAATTTAATGTTACGAGGGGCTAACATTTTAAATGTTGTATTATTATTTAGGGCATTAAATAGGGTATTAACTCCTAAGACGATCGATATGGGGTGGTTTTTAAAAACCTTAACCGTATTTTCAATAGGAGTGGGTTTCGGAACTAAGATTAGCTTATCGCCACGAGATAAAAAAACAAGGCTATTAATGGTAAGTCCAAAAATATGAAACATGGGAAGGGCGGTGAGAATAACCTCTTTGCCATTCTCTAGCTTGTAATCGATCCAATTACGAACCTGAGAAATATTACCGACTATATTTTTGTGAGTAAGAATAGCCCCTTTAGAGATTCCGGTAGTCCCCCCAGTATATTGTAGAATTGCAATATCACTTGGGAAAATTTGTGGAGTTATCAAGGGTCTTTTAGCCCCTTTTGCTAAGCAATCACGATATTTAATCGGTAGTATGGAATGATTAGGAGTCGTTTGTCCTCGATATTTCATTATAGAAGAGACCAGTTTAGATTTTAGAAAGGGAAAAAAATCTCCAACCTCTGTTGAGATTACAGTTTTAATTTCCGTTTGTTTTATTATTTTATC
>JABMMY010000132.1 GCA_013205415.1 Deltaproteobacteria bacterium | reverse complement strand
TTTCCAGACTCACTCGAGGTGGATTTATGGAGATACGCCATCAAGACTTTATCCGAACAGCTAGAGCCAAAGGATTAAGTGAAGGACAGATTCTTATTAAGCATGCCTTACGCGGAGGTATCTTACCGGTGGTCTCCTATTTGGGACCGGCCTTAGCTGGAATTATCACTGGCGCCTTAGTGACCGAAACTATTTTTAATATTCCAGGGCTGGGACGATTTTTTATCGAGAGTGCACTCAATCGCGACTACACGATGGTGATGGGAACATCGCTGCTTTATTTTTCATTAATATTTTTGTGTAACTTTTTGGTCGATATTGTTTATGTGATTTTAGATCCCAGGGTGAAGTATGAGTAATACCACTCTACCAGAAGGTATTAAACCGCATGAAGAGGAGGTGGGAACCAGCCTTTATAAAGATGCGTGGTATCGCCTATTAAAAAATAAATTCGCGGTTCTGGGTGCCTCCATTTTAATTTTAGAGCTTATTCTCTGTCTTATCACTCCGTGGGTGGCCCCCTATGGTTTTGAAACTCAGAATCTAGAGCTCACCTTAGCAAAGCCATCGTGGATACATTGGTTTGGTACCGATAATTTAGGAAGGGATCTTTTTACCCGCATTCTGTATGGCGGAAGAATCTCTATAACAGTAGGTCTTTTAGCCTCTTTGGTGAGTGTGGTGGTAGGGGTTATTTATGGCGCTGTTTCCGGTTTTATTGGCGGAAAAACAGATAATATTTTAATGAGACTCGTAGATATTCTTTATGCCTTGCCCTTTATTTTTTTGGTTATTATTTTGATGGTTTATTTCGGAAGAAATATATTGCTACTATTTTTAGCACTTGGACTCACTCAATGGCTTACCATGGCGCGCATAGTGCGTGGCCAGGTTATCTCCTTAAAGCATAAGGAGTTTATCGAGGCGGCGAAATCTATAGGAGTCAAAACACGTTTTATTATTCTAAGACACTTAATTCCCAATGCCTTGGGCCCAGTGATTGTTTACCTCACGTTAACGGTACCCGCTGTGATTTTAGAGGAGGCTTTTTTAAGTTTTCTTGGATTGGGCGTTCAAGCTCCCATGGCCTCTTGGGGAACGTTAATTTCTAGTGGAGTTGAGGTGATGGAAATTGCACCCTGGGTGCTTTTTTTCCCAGCTTTAATGTTATCTGCCACCCTTTTTTCTCTGAATTTTTTAGGCGATGGCTTGAGAGATGCTCTTGATCCGAAGGGGGCAAAAGATTAATGGCACTTTTGGAGATCAAAAATTTGCAAGCCCACTTTCATACCCGCAAAGGGATTGTTAAGGCGGTTAATGATATTAGTTATTCGATTAATCCTGGAGAGACTCTTGGCATCGTGGGTGAAAGTGGAAGTGGAAAATCGGTTTCGCAATTAAGTTACTTAGGTCTTCTGCCCAGTCCACCATTAAGAATTCCAAAAGGAGAGGTCCTTTATCGAGGAGAAAATATTCTCTCGATGTCGAGTGAAAAATTACGAAAACTCCGTGGAAATAGGATCAGCATGATTTTTCAGGAGCCCATGACCTCGTTAAATCCGTATTTGACTATCGGCAGTCAGTTGATTGAGCCCCTAGTAATTCACTGTGGATATTCCAAAAAGGCTGCTTGGAAGGAGGCCTGTGCGGCATTAGATCGAGTGGGATTACCAGAGGCTGAAAAATCTATGAAGGTTTATCCCCATGAGTTTAGTGGAGGAATGAGACAGCGAGTGATGATAGCCATGGCGCTCACTACCCAACCAGAAATATTAATTGCTGACGAACCCACCACAGCCTTAGATGTGACGGTGCAGGCGCAGATTCTTGATCTATTGAAGGCCATTCAAAAAGAGACTCAAATGGCAATTTTACTTATCACGCATGACTTAGGGGTCATTGCGGGAACTGCAGATAAAGTGGTGGTGATGTATGCAGGAAGTGTTTTTGAGGAGGGACCGGTAGAAAGTATCTTTGAGAAATCGGAACATCCGTATACGAGGGCTCTTTTAAAATCGACTCCAAGAATCGATCTACACCAAGAAAAAATACCTGTGATTGGTGGCACCATTGCGGATCTAAGCCAATTAAAATCGGGGTGTCCGTTTTATGAGCGGTGTGAATATCGAAAAGATATTTGTCGGTTAACATTCCCATCGCATCGCGAGATCGATTCTGCCCATCGCACCTTCTGTCATGTGGAGAGCTTTAAATGATGCTAGCCCCAGTACTAAATGTTCAGGATCTAAAGGTTCACTATCCTGTGCGCAACGGGTTTATGAATTTGGGAAAAAAAACATTTCTGAAGGCGGTAGATGGAGTGTCTCTCAGGTTATTTCAGGGCGAGGTTTTGGGGCTAGTGGGAGAGTCGGGCTGTGGCAAAAGTTCCCTAGGTAAGGCCCTGCTCAGATTACAGGAGCCGACGGCTGGAAGGGTGGAGGTATGTGGAGAGGATTTTCTTAAATTAAAAGGTGAAGCTTTAAGAAGGGCTCGCCCTCAGATTCAGATGATTTTTCAGGATCCCTATGCATCACTTGACCCTCGAATGACGGTTGAGTCTACTTTGAAAGAGCCTCTACAGGCTCACGGCCTTTGGAATACCACGGCAGACATGAGTACTCTGAAGGCGGTTTTAGACCGCGTAGGGCTTAGTGGAAAGGCTCTTCATAGATATCCTCATGAGTTTTCTGGGGGCCAAAGACAGCGAATTGCGATAGCAAGGGCATTGGTTTTAAAACCTAAAATTATTATCGCCGATGAGCCGGTATCGTCGTTAGATGTTTCGGTGCAGGCCCAGGTTTTAAATTTGCTAAAAGAGATTCAGAAGGAGATGAATCTTTCCATGATTTTTATTTCTCACAACCTAGCGGTGGTGAAATATATTTCCGATAGAATTTCAGTGATGTATCTGGGAAAAATTGTGGAGACCGCCTCCACTGCAGATCTCTACGAGCGAGCGCAGCATCCCTATACTCAAGCCTTAATTTCAGCCGTCCCGATTCCCAATCCCCGCATTGAACGACAAAGAAAAAGAATTAAACTTCAAGGAGAGCTGCCATCCCCTATCGACCCTCCTAAAGGCTGTGCTTTTCACACCCGTTGTCCTATTGCCAAAGAGCATTGCAAGCTCACCTTCCCTGAACTGAAACCCTTTGAGGCCTCTCCCCAGTGGCAGGTCAGTTGCTTTGAGGTAAAATAAATAACGGGTCTTACCCTTAACACCTGGAATGGCGGTAGTTGGGATCTCTAACATATCAGTGAGACGCAGTGGCTTAGACTTAGGCTTATACTTATACTTGATCTTGAACTTCTACTTAAACTCAG
>JABMMY010000131.1 GCA_013205415.1 Deltaproteobacteria bacterium | reverse complement strand
ATCAAGAGGGGGCTGCGACGCTAAAATATAGTTACATTAAAATTCCGGTGTTATTAAAATACAGCCATCCGATAAATGAAAAGTTTTCTTTAGCAGCCTTTGCCGGTCCTAGTTTAGGGTTTCGTACGGACGCAAAAAGGGAATTAGCGGGAGTTTCAACCGATAAAAGTTCGACCACAAAATCAACGTTAATTGCTGCCGACCTTGGCCTTGGCGGAGAATATGTTTTTTCTAGTAAGATGAATTTTTTCTTAAATCTTCGTTACTCTACTCAATTAAATAATTTAGATACTACGATCGGTGCCGTTTCATCTATTAAACTTCGTCAGTTGAGTTTCTTATCTGGGTTTTTATTCTCTATTTAGGCGGCCGATTACAATCTATGTTTTGAGGGCCTACTACCTTTTTCTGATGTTTTAGGGAATGTGATAGCCGAGAGATTTTTAGTTTTCTTTTCAAGTTTTGCCAATCTTCTTTTCTGAATTCTTTTTACAGATAAATTTCTAGTTAGCTTAAGGGCCTTCTTAGCCATAGAGAGGGCAGGGGTGGCGACACCCTCTTTTTGAGAGCTGCTAGGGACTATGATTTCTGGCGGAGTGGCTTCACTCAGAGCCTTTTTAAACTGACGCTCCTCCTCTTTTTCTATTTCAGCGATAGATTGGGGAGCTGAGTAGCCTGAAGGGGTTTCAAAGTTTGAGGCGATGGAGTCATTAAAAATAATTCGATAAAGCACGGTGGATAAAACTAAAAATCCCATGGCAAATTTTAATTTTGAGTTCATAACCTTTCCAAATCGATAGTTTCTTTCTCTTGCTGAATTGAAATGTGCAAAGAGTTTGCCATTTAATTTAGGCTGCTCCAGCAGCAAAAAAGGGTTGTGGTGTCGGACAAATTGCGTCATTTAGCAATTTTCAGCCCTTGGAAAAGAGGGTTGCGATATTTGAGGGTGGGATGAATTAGAGAGAAATGCGGATATAATAGACAAACAGTTTTATTATTTTAAAAGAGGTGAGTGATGCCTTTTACTATTTTTGTTTCTATATTTTTTTCTTTGTCATTATTGGTCGTGCTTCCCGCCATTTTTAGTTGGGGATGGATGGTTAAATTATTAGTGACGGAATGGGGACATTGCTTGGGTTTGGTAGGGTTTATTTTTACTATCCACGCACTTTTCACCCGAAGGCCCTCTTTCCCTCAAACGATACTTTTATCCACCGCAACCCTCATTTTTTTTCTCCCCCTCATCGACATCCTAACCCACCCCATCCCCTCGTCTGAAACGGGCAAAACGGGGACGGAGGTGCAAGAAACCGCGACCAAAACGGGGACGGAGGTGCCAGAAACCTCCGAACACCTAACTCTTTGGGACCTCTTTTTCCCCTCGGCCCTACCTGAGGTCGCTATCGAAACGCTACCCTTCCAGCACGCAGGGAGTGAGCTTCCTATCGATTTTTATAAAGCATCTCAGAAGAACGGTCTGCGCCCTTTGGTCGTAATGGTTTACGGTGGGAGCTGGGCCCGAGGGAACAGAAAGGATCTTTCTGAACTCAACTATTTTTTAGCCGATGCGGGCTTTCATGTGGCGGCTATCAGTTATCGTTTGGCCCCCGCTACCCATTTTCCTGGAGCGGTTGACGACGTCGTGGCGGCGACAGAATTTCTCATTAAAGATGCCGACCGTTGGAATATTGATCCGAAACGAATTTACTTGATGGGCCGTTCGGCAGGAGGACAAATTGCTGAAATGGCGGCCCTAAGCGATGTGAAACGGGGGCATCCTATCAAGGGAATCATCTCTCTTTACGCTCCTGCAGATTTGATTTGGGGAGTTGAGACCTCAAAACCATGGCATATTATTGACGGTAAAATTTCCATCGGCACCTATTTAGGAAAAGATCTTACCGAGGAGACAAGAGATTTTTATAAAAGCGCATCCCCCTTTTTTCAGGTGGATGCTGCAGCTCCTAAGCACCTACTCATTCACGGTAAAGGAGATGAACTAGTTTCAAGTTATCACACGCGTAGCCTTGCGACTCGCTTAAAAGAGCTGGGACGACCCGTGGAGGTAGAGGAGCTGCGTTGGTCCACCCATGGTTTTGATTATTTTTATCGGACTCCGTCTGCGATATACGCTAGAAGAAGAGTGATAGAGTTTTTAACTAGAGATAAAAATAGAGGGCCTTCAACCCTTTTGAAATTCAAGATAGAGAATGAAGTAAAAACTAAATGGGCCATTCCTCTGTACACAAATAAAAAAGGCTAAAGTTTTTAAATTTAAACTCTAGCCTCTAAACTTTTATAACTCAGATAAGGTTCAACACCACTAATTTCTCGGTAACGTGATCCGAATAGGAGCCGTTGGAACCGTATTGGTATTAGGATTATAGTTAGGAGCTCCAGGTTGCCCAGGAGTTCCAGGTTGCTCAGGAATTCCAGGGATTCCAGGTTGTCCAGGGAATCCAGGTTGCCCAGGGAATCCAGGTTGTCCAGGGATTACTGGCTGAGTCGGTCCTGTGGGATTTTGAGGGGTCCAAGGAGAGCCCGGTCCTCTTGGAAGAAAAATTCTTCCTGGAATATTATTTATAGGATTAAAGAAAGGGTTAAAGCCGGGACCTACGAATGGAGGAACTCTAGGAAAAAATCCTCGTCCAGGAAATTGATTAAAAGGATTAAACCCCATATTGTTGCCACCACAAGGAGTGATCAAGCCTCCCATACCGGTACCACATCCACCACACCCACCATTACATCCGCCACCACAGGGATTAATTAATTGGGGGCAGGGTGAGATTCCAATTGGATAATAAGGGGTCACATAACCGGGGCCAATTCCTCCGCCACCGTAGCCGGGCATTCCACCGTATCCACCATAGCCCATCGGATAGCCGCCTCCATTATAACTATAATTACTAAAACCCAATCCTAAACCAAACCCACCAGGAAACCCGCCTCTTTGAATAATAGGAGCTTGTGCGATTCCACCACACCCACCACCACCGCAGTTTCGCCCTCTTCGCTGAGGGGGATTAGCTTGAGGAAAGTTATTATTGCTTGGCTGATAATGACTTCCTTTGGGATAGTTCATATTGGGAATGTACAAAGGGGTATTATTGTTATCTCCATAATCTTTGAAATTATCTTTTACATAGGGGCGTTTTCCGGCGCCAGGATTATAGGTTCCACCATTATATCCTGCTGGAGGGGCCTGATAACCGCCAGGATTTTGAACTTGAGGCTGTTGAGTAGGTTGGGCAGGTTGAGTTGCCTGGGTTGCTTGGGTTGCTTGAGTAGGCACCGGCTTAGGAAGAACTGGGACCACTACTTTGGGTTCTTCAACTAAACAGAGATTAGCCTGGGACACTTTCTTTACCTCTTCAATCATTTTTGTGGAGAGGTCCCCCATTTCAACCTTCAAATCTTCAATAGAAGATCCAAAAAAATCAAAAAGTTTTGAGAGCTTGGTATTAATCTCGGAATCGATAGGAAAGCTTTTTTCAGATACCGTGCCGCAAAAACCGGTGGTGCAACCTTGGGTATGACCAGTATTAGCAATTTTATTTTTTTCTTTAAAGTAAGAATTAATTTCAGATTTACATTCGGCTATTTTTGCCGCGTTTATTGAGATGGGTTTTGTATCCGCAGTTACAGCGGTAGAGATGACTCCCTTAGAGATACAGCTATCAATAAACTCACCTAACAATTTCGAACTGGTATCTGAAGTTGCGCAGGTAGCCGCAATTTGTTCGCGATACCACTTGATCCGTTTTAAAATTTCAGCACCTTCAGTTAATTGCTGTTTTGACGGCGAGACGGTAATTAATTTGTCCTTTAACGCAGGTGTCACGGTGTCCTCAGAAGCCTTTGACGCTAACTCTTCAAACCTCTTAATTAAAACATCGTACTCTGGAAACGAGTTTTCTTTTCTACTGGTGGTCGCATCGGAGCCAGCCTTACTCGCGTGTGGTTCATCACCCAATACAAAATTATTGCCTAGGGTCATGGCAAAGAGTCCGGAAATAATCAAATTCTTACTATTGTTCTTAAACATAGTTCATATCCTCACAATACTTAGATTCGACTTCAATTGAGTCGAAAAAAATAAAACTACTAGAGTACAACAGCCAACATACAACTTGATGGTAGATTGAAATGCACAGACTGTTCCAATAATTCCTCAAGGTAAAATCCCTTAATAACCCATGAAAAAATATGACACCTGTACATAGAGATCTACAGAGCCACTTATAAACCCTTAAGTTTCTTAAATTTTTAATTCAAATATTTAGCTAGTATAGAAAGCGACAAAAAAGGGCTGCACACTTAGAGTCAGCGTAGACAGGATGTTTTTTTTTTGTGATTACCGAGGAGAAATAGATAAAAAAACCGATCTATTGGATTTTGAATTTAAGTAGGTGGCTGGAAAATACTAGAGCCCAACGGCGGAATACATCTATTGTGCAGGACTATTTAAAGTCGGGTGCCGCGGGCATGTCACAGGTAGCACAGGGCTTAGCTACCTGGCGGGCCAAGCCGGTCCAGAGGCGATAAATTTCAACATTGGTATTTCGAATAGCGACGGCCACTGTGACGGCAATCATAACTACAAGCATGATGTATTCGATTACGGCCTGGCCTTTATTTTTCTTCATCCCTTATTTTATCACAATAAAGTAGGGAGGCTTGCAGCTAAATTAATCAAAGTGTGAGCCAGCGCAGAGCTGCTGATATTCCCTGTTCTCCAGCGTAGATAGCCCAGCCACAGGCCTGTTACAAAGGTATACAGTAATTGGAATAGTAAGAAAGGCACTGAAACCTGGGAGTAGTTTTGCAAGTGCCAGACCGAAAAAGATATAGAGGTAAAGACTAGTTCGGCAGGCAAGGGATTGGTGAGTGTGAAGAATCTTTTTTTAAATAGGCTTCTAAAAATAGCCCAAAGCCATCCCCTGAAAAGTAATTCCTCCCCAATAGGAATACATATAGAAAACCAGAAGAGATCTTGAATTCTATTTTGACTAGATACAAAAAAATTATTTCTTAAAACGCAGCCAAAAATAAGGGCGATCAAAACAGGAAGAATAAAACTAGGAAGCAGACTTCGAATAGTTTCTAAACCACAATCTGGTAATCTAGCTTTTTTGGGAATAGATAGAAAAAACAGAGCTGCAACAAATCCGAAAAGACTCATCTCTAGTAGCTTTGATGCCGCGGGTGAGGTCAAAGGTAAAAACCTAAGTAAATTTAAATAGAGTGAATGAATTCCTGGTAACAGGGTAGTGGCTAAAGTTAATCCCAAAGCAAGGCTTAAAAAAAAACCTAACCTTCGTTCTCTTGATGAAATAATTGAAATCTCAATCATGTTTTTTAAGGTGAAGTCTTTCTATTAATAGTTGAGGAATGGCCTGCGCTTTGATGGGTTGTAATTTCACACAGACCAATTGCATTTCAATCCAAAAAAGTGAGTGTTCAATAAAATCTTCCGGTAGCTTTTCTAAGTAACCAGAAATATTTTTGAAATTAGGATTTGGGGAAACTAATTGTTGTTCTAAAGTAATCGAGACTCTGGAGAAATTTAGTGTTTTGGTTAGGACAGAAAGCTTTTGTCCTAAGAGTGCAGGTTTTAAATATTTAGAGTGAGTTTCGGTTAAAACAAAGGAGGTTTGTTCCTTTAAAAGCTGTCCATGGCTATAATTAACATCATCTAAGGCTTTAGACCTTGCCCTTTCACATAGCACTAAATAATTGGGATGATGAACGACATTACCTGCATCTAGTAAATCAAAGTCGATTGTCAGTGGGAACACATGGGTTTGAAGATATTTCATAGAGGCGAATTCTGCTATAAATTTAGCCCTTCTTGCAATGAAAATTTAACTCATTGAATTGATTACAGACATCTTTTATACCGGAGAGAGTGCCTAAGAATCATAAAATTTTAGTGAGAACCCCTAATTGGATAGGCGACCATGTGATGGCGCAGCCCTTTTATTCCTCTTTAGTGAAGGCCTATCCCCAATCTGAGATCCATTTTTTATCCAGTGAAGCTTTAAGCACCTTTGATGATTCGTCATTTTCGCAAGCAAAAAAGATACTACCCAAAAATATCAAAGGGCTTGGAGCCACCTTCTTTTTATTTGCGAAAGAATTGGAAAAAGAAAAATATGATCTGGCCCTTTCTCTGACATCGAGTCTTTCAAGTTCATTGCTTTTAAGGGCTGCAAAAATTCCATTGAGAGTAGGTTTTGCCCAGGGTGGAAGTGGTCTTTTTTTTACCGATTCGATTAAGTGGAAAGGTATCAGGGGGAATAAGCACAAATCGGAAATTTATCTAGACCTATTGAATTTTATTACAGGAAAGCAATGGGCGTTATCTGGAAAAAAAGGGGGGGGCAAAGTAAACACAGAGACTAGAGATAAACGAATTGTTCTAGCGCCTGGAGCCTCTATTGCGCTGAGAGTTTGGCCCTATTTTGGAGCGCTAATATCTGAATTAGCTAAGACCTACACCGATTATGAAATTGCAATAGTGGGCTCTTTTACAGAGAGCTATTGGCATGCTGAAATAGAAAGGCTCAAACTGACCCATGTTAAAGATTGGATAGGGAGAACCTCTTTAGTAGAGTTAATTGCCCTCTGTAGGAGTAGTGCTGTGGTGGTAGCTAATGATTCTGGCGTGGCCCACTTGGCTGGGACCGAGGCGGGGGTTCCCACGGTCGTTATTTTTGGCCCTGGAGACCCTGCATACATACGGCCTTTAGGGGATGAAGTGTATTTAGAGACCCCTGTGGGGCTTGCTTGCCACCCCTGTGAGAAGGCCTACTGCCATGAAAAGTACGGTTATCAAGCCTGTTTGCTATCTATTTCATTGGATAAAGTTATTTCTAGAGTAAAAGCAATTCTTCCTCTTTGAGTTCTCATAGCTTTTGAGTATGATGCGCGAATGAAAATCCACATAAAATTTATATTTTTCACTCTTGTTTCAGGGCTGCTTTTGGGTCTTCCTTTAAGTGGCGAAGACAAGATTGTCTCAAGGGAAATTACTAGTCAGCTAGAGAATCTCTTTGCAGCCTCTAGAAAAGTAAATGCTGTGGGAGAGGAAAAGGAAAAGGCCCGACTGGCGATTGAAAGGTCGATGGACTGGGATAAGATTGCAAAGATGTGTTTGGGTCCTAAATATGTGAAGAAAAATGCAGGGAAGAACCTTGCCGAGTTCACAGCTCTTTTAAAAGAGGTGGTGGTGAAGTCTGCCTATACTCGCCTTGATAAATTCTGGGACAGTAGTACTAAATATAAATTTGAGAATATTGAGATTAATGGAGGTACGGCTAAAATTCCGACTAAGTTTTCTGTTAAGGGGGATGCTGTATTACTCGAGTATTACTTTTCTAAAAAAGGTAACCAATGGATGATCTATGACATCTCGTATGAGGATATTAGATATTCGACTAATATTAGTGAGCAGATAGATGCATTTTTAAAGGACGGAAATTTTGCGACACTCCTAGAAAAACTACGAAAACGTAGAGACGAGCTTATTGAAGAGCCCTCTAAACCCAAGAAAAGTTAAAGGTGGTGCTGACTCTTAATAGAGAGCAGGCCACTATTTTTGCACAGGTTCTATTAAAGGAATTATTAGAAGAGGGAGTGGATCTTTCCACTTTTGTCGTTGATCATATTTGTTACGAAACGGGTACGGTAGAAGAGTATTCTCAGATAAAGAGAAGTTTAATTAACAAAAAAATTCCAGGTCTTGAGGGTGTATTGCTTACTGAAGCGGAGGTGAGTGGCCGTCCTATTGCAACCTTTATTTTTGATTCTCCTTTGAGAGTGGATAGATTTCAAATAGAGGCGCTAGAGGTGCCATCTCCGAAAGCAGGAAAAGCGGTAAAAACGGGATGGGACCATGTTGAGATAGTAATTCAGGAAAGTTTCGAAGCCTTCAAAAATAAATATCCTCACCTTCGGTACCAAAAGAAATATGTGACTAAAGCGTTGAATGACGAGCTAGTGATTGGATTGTACAGTGGCCGAGTCAAATTCCACCACCTCCCATTATCAACCATCATTGCCCTAGAAAACCCATAAATCCTCCAAACGGGGACTCCTCCAAACGGGGACGGAGGCTTCTTCGAATTAAAACTATGAGTTATCTACCTAAGGTGTATTTTTTTAAGAGTTTTTAAGTTTCGTAGAGGTTTTTTGTTAGTTCGACCAGATTGAAAGAGCCATTGATAAGTTTTTCAGTTTAAAAGGTTAT
>JABMMY010000130.1 GCA_013205415.1 Deltaproteobacteria bacterium | reverse complement strand
TTCCAGGACAATGCCCTCAATAATATTAGCCACATCTTCACAAAGATCGGTTACGGTTTCTAAAATTTCATAAATCTCTTTGAGTTTGATCAATTGCTTAATGTCATTTTCTTCTCTAAAAAGCTTAGCAACTGCAGCTCTCAAAATATGATCCGCTTCATTTTCCAAACGATTTATCTCTACACAAATTTTCTTAATCGCCTCTGGGTTTTTTAAATTATCTAAGGCACCGACAGCGGCCTGAACTTTTTGTGCTGATTGCACACAAATCTCAGCCAATTCCCTTCCTTCATTCGGCATGTGTTTTATTTCGTATAGAAAAATTCTCTGAGCGGCAGCATCAATAAAATCTAAAACATCATCCAAAGTGCTCACTAGCTTGTGAATGTCTTCGCGATCTAGAGGCGTAATAAAAGTTTCGTGAAGAAGGTCCATTGTAGAATGGGTAATTTCATCCCCTTTGTGTTCAATATCTTTAATATTTCGAACACGTTTTTCGCTTTCATCTAAATGAGCTAAAAGCTCCCGGAATTCAATCGCCGCTTCGGTAATGTGCGTTGAAAGACCTTTAAAAAGATCAAAGAATTTACCCTCTTTAGGAAGAAATCCACCAAACATTTAAACCTCCGTGGTTATTAATAGACTGTCCATCCTATAGAGTTTTAGATGAGATGTTGCAATCCCTATCTATGTTAGTTTTGTGTTAGGGCCTGCGGCAAAATTACCTCGGGACGCAGTTTAATAAAACGGGTCAGATCCTTAGAGCTATTATTAATGACAAGTTCACTCAAAATACGACCCACTATAGGGCAAAATTTAAATCCATGGCCTGAAAAACCTCCAGCAAAAAAAACCTGATTAAAATTGGGATGCCTGTCTATTAAGAAATGCTCATCAGGGGTCATCGTATACATACAAACGGAACCCTCCGTAGGATTAGGGTCTATTTCTGGCATCACTTCAGATAAAAAAGGAATGAGTTCAGCCACATCTTGCGGATTAATTTTTCTATCCACTTTATCTAGATTCCTAATTTTTTCTCCTGGCTTATGAATCGCAATTTTAAAATCACGAGACCCTGAATAGGGGGGAAAGCCATAAACAAATCCATAGGGCATATCAAAGGCGAAACAGGACTTAATATGATTCACGGGAGACCTGTCTTTTTTGCGAAACCAAAATTGGGTCACTCGATGAACCTGTAATTTCAAATTAAGATCCTTAAGAAGCAATGAGGTCCAAGGGCCAGTTGTAATCACAAGTTTTTTAGCCATTATTTTTTCTGTTTTGGTTTGAACCCATACCTTTTCACCCTCGGTTCCCCAGGACAAACAAGATTCTTCAAATCGTAATTGAGCCCCCATTTGAGTTGCGACTTTCAAATGTGCAGAAATACATTTCTCAACCTCTAAAAATCCTGCTCCTGGCTCCTGAAGTCCTATGAAAGAATTTGGGACCCTAAAGGAAGAATTCCATTCTTGAGATTGCTCTAAATTTAATTCATTGACTGTGAGCTGAAATTTATCACGCGAGTTTTTTATTCCCATTAAAATGGGGCTCTCTGGCCTACCAAAAATTGTTAAACCCGTTTGGTGAAATAGTTTTTCTGCCGATTCTTTTTCAAGCTCTTCCCATAATTCATAACTTCGATGTAGCAGAGGTACATAATCTGGGTGTTCAAAATAGGCCTTACGAATTAGTCGAGTTTTTCCATGGGAACTTCCTAAGGAATGAGCCTCAGTAAATTGCTCCAACCCCAAAACCTTCACACCTTTTTTGGCAAGATGGTAAACGGCACTACTCCCCATTCCGCCAAGCCCTAAAACAATCACGTCCAGATTAGCCATGAGCCCGATTCTGGCTCGTGAAATTGAAAGATTCAACTTTTTTAAAGTTTCACCCCCTAGCTCAGAAGCTAGAGCCGTGTTAATAGCTGAGATATGCAGTGGGAAATTCTGATTAATAGAAACATCTCGTGGAATGATCTAGAGGCCAAACAACGAGAATTAATGACCGAGGTGCATGAGAATAAACACATGGCCTATCTCATGGTGTCGGAACCCTCCCCTACCTTTACCTTTGGGCGTAATTCTAATCCCAAAGATCTCTTGTGGTCTGAACTATTACTATCTGAAAACAGAGTCCAGATTGCGCCCGTATCACGAGGAGGCCAATGGACCTATCATGGTCCGGGTCAACTCTTAATCTATCCCATTCTCCATCTACCTAGTTGGGGCTACTCTACAAAATCTGTTAGGGCATTTTTAGAGGATTTTAGAGAGGGGACTCATCAAGCTCTTAGTGCTTTAGGTTGTGATGATTTAATTTCAAAAGAGCCCTTTGGCATTTATAGAGAAAACAAAAAATTGGTTTCTTTCGGTCTAGCTTTTGAAAGATCTATCTCCTCCCATGGCTTAGCCCTTTACTACCAAGATCAATCTCACTTTTTCAGTGGGATCACTCCCTGTGGTGTTTTTCAAGGGGTGACCACACATTTGCTTGACACTTTATCAACGAAACCCTCTTGGAACGACGTGGCAAAGACCATGACATTACACATAAAAAACCATTTCAGTTTGAGATTAAGTCAGGTACTCTAACGCTAGTTTTTAATTCCTTTTCTTAATAGGAGACTCTTATGTTTATAAAAAACGGTAGTGAATATTCACTAGAAAAAAACAACAGGGGCAATGTCACCATTTATGCGTTGTGTGTAGTGGTGGGAGTTGTCGTCGGAATTTTAGCGGGAATGGCCTTCTCTGGAGGAATCGGTTCTTCAGGTGGCGACCCTGTAATTGCTCAATATAACGGTAAATCTATCCGAGCTTCTGAAGTCTTTGGACAGGTTAAAACTAGATTATTTGATCTTGAAGAGGAAACTTTCAGAACTAAAGAAACGGCTATCAATGAATTTGTTGATAAACAGATTTTAGAAGCTGAAGCAAAAAAAGCGAATCTTCCTATAGACCAATTTCTTGATAGCAAGGTAGGTGGGGCGCCTGTTGAAGTTACAGAGAAGGAGATTGAAACTTTCTTAGCCTCTAAAGGATTAAACCTCAAAGATCCTCGCATTAAAAAAGAGGATGTTCGTGAATATCTTAAATATCGTCAAAAATTTGAAAAAACACAGGTTTACGTTGCACAACTTCGTGAAGCTGCAAAGGTAAAGATTTTGGTTAAGGAGCCTGAGTCTCCTAAAATGAATGTGGCCACAGATGGTTTTCCATCATGGGGAAATGCTAAAGCGCCCGTCACGGTCGTAGAATTCTCCGATTTTCAGTGCCCATTCTGCTCTAGAGTGGTTCCCACTATTGATCGAATCAAAAAAGAATTTGGACCGGATAAGGTTCGAATTGTTTTTAGAGATATGCCACTTCCAAATCATAATCGCGCCATGCCGGCTAGTTTAGCTGCACGCTGTGCGAATGAGCAGGGTAAATTCTGGGAGATGCACAATGCTCTTTTTGAAAATCAAACAAAACTCGAAGATAAAGATCTTAAAGACTACGCTAAAAATGTAGGACTTGATCTCACAAAATTCAATGATTGCTTTGATAACAAAAAGTATGTTGCAGACCTAGAAAAAGGCCGCACCGAGGTTGAAAAACTTGGAATTGCTGCAACTCCATCTTTCCTAATCAATGGAGTCCTTCTACAGGGGGCTCAACCCTTTGAAAAATTCAAAGAGAAAATTGATAAGGCCGCTAAACACGGTTAGTAAAACTATCTTTTAAAAATTAGAGAGCCTGCTTACTCAAAGGTAAGCAGGCTTTTTTATTTTCTTATCAAACCTCATTTGAAGATCCTGAAAATTTAAAATTTTCAAACGGTTTAATTGGTGGCCCCCCGTCATTTTGTTTCTAGCAATGCTTTTTGTAGTTCAGTAGCTAGAAAACGGTGCCCCGATTTATTTAAGTGATCATCTAATAAATAATAGGGTGATTCATACAGAACAGGTGTCTGAAATTGCAAACGAGCCAAATTATAACGCGGTCTTAGGGAAAGGAGAAACTTGCTCCAGACACATTTCAACTGCTCTTACCGAAGTTCAGATTCTTCACCTTATTTTTGTAAAGTTGATCGGGAATGATGGCTGTTTTCTCACTCGGCTCCGCAAGCACCCCATAGGCGATATCGTAATCCCCACTAACAATGAATGGGAAGATCGAATGATTGAGTACGTTCAATAACATTGCATCAGATGACGAAAGACAGGTTTTTCCGAGTAAAGAGTGCATTTTCGACCAACTCAGTGGCTCGTTTAAAAATCGGGCATCCGAATCCTCCCCGCGAAGTCGAAGATAGTTAAGTCCAAGACCTTTTTCGATGAACGCCATGCGTTCATTTAAATTCCCGAGAACCTCATCGCATATTTCAAGCCAGCCATTTTTACCAGAAGCTCTAACAGGAATAAAAAGTTCCTTAGTCTGTTTGATTCGATAATCGGTTAATAGGGGGAGTCTCCCTGCATTTGCCTCTTGATCTATCCATGTCTTATGCGCCTTAAGCTTTTTTGCGACTTCATTCGATATTCGCCATTTGGAGTGAGGGGCGAGCATTCCCATTAGGGCTTCCGTGATAATTATCCTGCGTTCCAGATCGAGTAGCTCGCTTCGAGTGGTTATGGTTGTATAGACCGGGATATTATATAGTGCCAACTTTTCGAATAAAAACTCAGCGTCCTCGCTAAAAAGATGAACACCCTTATACATCGCAGCAAAGAGGAAGTTTGTGTCCACTAAACAACCCTGCGCCTTTGGATGAATTGAATTCAGATATAGGTCAATTTGGGAAAATGGAATGACCTTTCCCATTGGATTAAAGGTTCCTGTCTTTTTGTGGAGTTTTCGCAGCTATATCTTTCTCAAGCACCTCAGGAAATTTTTCGCGCGTAATTTCGTCAATACTTTTCACAAGCCTATCGGAAGGAATTTTTTCTCTGCGTTTTTGAATCGAGTCCTGTATACGTTTCAATCCCTCTTTAGTTGGGAGTTTTGGGGTTTCGTCTGCCATCTGTTACCTCCTGCACATCTAAAATAATATTAGCATGCCTAAAACTAT
>JABMMY010000129.1 GCA_013205415.1 Deltaproteobacteria bacterium | reverse complement strand
CTTGTAGTCTTCAGAGGAGAAAAATCTCATTTTTTTTAAAGGATCAAAGGTGAATTAGCCTTAAAAAAAATGCTGCTTTTTTTAACGCTGACAAAAATTGTCGCTATTTTGGAATTGCAAAGTAAATGAACTAGACAGAATACTTTTAGTCTCTTGGCTCGGTGAGCACACTTAACCCCTCTTTTGCCTGGTATGGATGTTGCTCCTTGTAAGAGCAGATTAAGTTACATTTCGCTAGTAGATGCGATTTCAAAGTAGAGGTATTAAATGGCTTTAAGTAAAATTCTTGTCGTTGACGACGAAGAGAGCATCCGTGAATTTTTTCAAATCATGTTAAAAAGAGAGGGCTACGAGGTCTTTACTGCCGCTAATGGCAAGGAGGGGCTAGAGCACCTAAAGAAAAATCCGGTTGACCTTATTATTTCAGACATCCAAATGCCTGAGTTGTCAGGATTAGAACTGCTTTCAAAGGTCAGAGAAATCGATCCCGAAATGGTTGTGATGATGATCACCGCTTTTGGTTCTACAGAAATAGCTGTAGAGGCGATGAAGCGTGGTGCTTACGACTACATTCAAAAACCATTTAAAATAGATGAAGTTAAAATTATCATCCGCCAGGCCTTAGAAAAACGCTCTCTTAAGCTTGAAAACCACCAATTGAAAAAAGAGCTTGGAACTAAATACGCTTTTGACAATATCATCGGGGGAGCCTCTCCCATGATTAAGATTTACGAACTAGTAAAGCGAGTTGCTAATACTAAAAGTTCGGTTCTTATTTCTGGGGAAAGTGGTACCGGAAAGGAATTAATAGCACGAGCTGTTCACTACAATGGCCCACTAAAAGACAAACCTTTTGTAACGGTAAACTGCGGAGCCATTCCCGAAAATCTTATGGAAAGTGAAATGTTTGGTCACAAAAAAGGATCCTTCACAGGTGCCATTGCCGATAAGAAAGGGCTTTTTGAGGTTGCCCATACAGGAACTATTTTTTTAGATGAGTTAGGTGAATTGCCATTAACGATGCAGGTAAAATTACTCCGGGTGATTCAGGAGGGAACCTTCAAGCGTGTCGGGGGTACCGAAGATATTACCGTTGATGTGAGAGTTATTTCTGCTACCAATAAAAATCTTGAGCAGGAGGTCAAAGGGGGCCGTTTCAGAGAGGATCTTTTCTATCGAATGAATGTAATTCAGATAATCTGTCCTCCTTTACGAGATAGAAAAGAGGATATTCCTATGCTCTCTAGCCATTTTCTAGAGAAGTTCTCTAAGATCTTAGGGATGAATGTGAAAAAGATCAGCAACGAGGCTATGGAAATATTAAGACGATACCAATACCCAGGTAACGTTCGAGAACTAGAAAATATTATCGAGCGAACGGTCGCTCTAGAGCCCAGTGCTATCATTTTACCTGAGAGTTTGCCTAAGCACATGCTCGAAACTAAAGAGGAGGTTTCTGGCCATATCGATGCCCATGCTATTCAGATAGATGATACTAAAGGCATTGAACTTGAAAGACTAACTGCAGATTTTGAAAGAGCACTTCTTATTAAAGCACTAGAGCAAACAGGTGGAGTCAAAAAGAGGGCTGCAAAGCTTTTAAATATCAGTTTTAGAAGCATGCGCTACCGTGTGGATAAGTATAGTTTAAGTAATATGAGCATTGACGATGACGAAGATGAGGTCGCTACCGAGACGGCCTAAATAAATAGGACACTTTGGGCCTCCAATAGTTAGACCCGATGAGAATCGCTAGGGTCACAATAACTCTCGACAAATTCAGTTCCCAAAAATAGCGTAGTTTCATGCTCGACCTATTACAGAAGACACTTTTAGATCTTGAAAAAACAAAAGCCCATTTGCTATATAGCTATGAAAAGGTAAAGAAAATTAATCTTTCAAAAGAACCGAGTGAAGAGGCACTTGAGACACTAGAAAGTTTTTCTAGTCGATTCGCCAGACTTTCAGAAATTATAATTTCTAGATACTTTCGTTTACTAATGAGGACTAAAGATCCCAGTTTTCGGGGCTCGGTCATAGATCTTCTTAATCAAGCCGAAAAGTTTGCCTGGATCACATCGGCACAAACTTGGACTCGAATTCGCGAACTCAGAAATATAGCAGCCCATGAATACGGGATCGACGACTACATGAAGCTATACCAGGAACTAATGACTCTAACACCAGAAATACTCGCCGCGATTCCCAAATCATGAGAATTACAAATTTAGAAAAAAAAGTATTTCTTAAAACGATTCAGAATTATGATCCGATTGCAGATATTTATCTTTTCGGTTCCAGAGTGGATGATTCTTTAAAGGGAGGGGACATCGATCTTTTAATCGCCTCCGATAATTTAGGGTTTTCTGAAAAAATTAGTATCCTCACCGATATCAAGAGAATTATAGGAGATCAGAAAATAGATCTCCTAATAATGAAGAAGGCCGAACTCACAATAGATCCCTTTGTGAGGACGCTGGTCATCAAAAAATTAGATTAAAGAGAGCCAAGGAAAAGAACCTATTTTGAATAGTTTTCATTGGACTTCCTTATCAGACTGCCTTCTTTCTCTTTTCTTGGCGAACTTGGATGCGTTTCATTTTCTCAGCAAACGGCCCTTTCTCTATAGCCTCATGGTAATATTCCAGAAGTTCTTGAGGACTCATTTTCTTAGTCTCATTGTAAATCGCAGATTGAATCTCAATCTTCATCGCTACACAATCGAACCTCTTTTTTTTAATCATCGATAATCACCTCTTTAGGGGAAATAATTTCTAGAACCCCATATCCATTTTCAAAATTAACCCGGTTATATCCTTTCATCCGATCAAGACGAACAATATGTTTAAAATGCCAAGAAACGATCGCATCCACTCTGGCAATCGTTGCGTAGGCGACGTGTATGGCATCATTCTGCGATTTAACTGTTACCACCTTTGCAGCAACATATGCCTTCGCAAGCTTAAGGGCCTCCATATTTTCTGGAAGTAACTCAATGGATTCATCCGGAATTGATTCATACGTGTCCCGCACCTCTTTTGGTGCTCTGAGTAATTCGCGCAGAACGACGTCACTTACCACAAAGGTAATTTTGTTTCTCTTCGCTGCCTCTAACAGGCGGTTAGATTCATTCGAAAACTCCTCATCCAAGCACCCGCCAATAACAGATGTATCAACGTAAATTCTAAACTTGATCTGAGTCATGTTTTTTCCCTTCTTTAATTTTCACCCAACGCTCAGGCCATACGTTCTCCCTAAAATATTGTTTCAATTGAACGTTATGCCCCTGGCTTCCAATCTTGATTCGCTCGCTTTATAAGAACATTTTAAATGACTACAACCGCCTAATTCTCTGCCCCTTTAGGGGCACAGGGCTTACCCATTATTCGGGGGGCGAGGTATATAAAAAAAGACCCTTGGAGGTATCATTCCAAGAGTCTTTAAATCGAATAGTAGTGTAAAAAGTAACCTACGAATTAGTTAATTCCATCGTTTGCGTTAATTAGGTTTCGGTTTTGAGTAATCGTCCATTGGTCACACCTTGTTATGGCACCATCGCAGATGCTTTGAACTGCTACAGTACCCCCCCTAATATAACCGGTCGCAGAGGCTTCATAAACCGGCGCCACGTTGACAGCGGGAGCGGCTAATACGATAGTTGGGCGGCTTATTTTCTGATTGGCAATCGCCCTTCCGACCATGTTACTATCTTGACCGTTTACTATTGGAACGAGAGCCTGACTATACTG
>JABMMY010000128.1 GCA_013205415.1 Deltaproteobacteria bacterium | reverse complement strand
CCCCCATCTTTCTAATAATCTCTAACTCCTCTTGAAAACATTCTTTAGCTGCCAAGTCTCGTTTCTCGGGTCCCATATCGGGAAAAAACTTTTCAAAAATTTTAGCAATGGGAAGCCCCATCATTTTTCCGACATCCTCAGGAGTTAATGGAGCTCGCTCAACCTTGACCTTTTTTAAAGCGATATTCCAAGCATCTGCACAGGCTGTCGTAGAATCCCACAGTGTCCCATCGAGATCAAAAATTAAACTGTCATGTATTTTAGATTCCATAAATAAAACTTAAGCTCTTACTACAGTCCGAGCATGCCGCGCATAGGCCAACCATAGTTGCCAGGCCGTTTTAAATTCGCGATGACTTCGCTTTATTTCTAATCGCATCGACTTTAATTTCACCTGCGATTTCTCCTTCATTTCAATCTTCATGACTAAATAATCTTCTCGTAAGGTTTTCCATCTCTTTCCAGCCTCTTCTACCTTGATTCGAAAAGGATGGAGAGTTTCTGCGGGAACCCCTTCACGAATTAGCCTTTTCTCATCCATCAGAAGTTGGGCCTTAATAATCGTAGCTTGAGATGTCTTCTTTAATCCTGAAGCCGAGCCCAGATAACTCAAACCATTAACAACCCACTTTGTAGGATCCCAATCAAACCATCTAATGCCGTTGCGATAATCCGATTGAAACTGGTGATGAAAATTATGATACCCCTCACCAAAGGCAAAAAATGCCATTAATGAACTATCTCTAGCCGAATGATCATCACTATAGGGTTGTTTTCCTACCATGTGACAAAGAGAATTAATAAAAAAGGTAGAATGATTTGTAAAAATAAGACGAAGAGCCGCTCCGATAGCAAACCCCGATAGTATCGATCCTAAAAAGTAACCCACTAACATAGGAAACCCAATGCCGGTTAAAAGGGCGAGGGGCAAATAGTATTGGTGCTGGAAATAAACCATTTTGTCATTGAGCAGATCCTTTGCAAATTGATCTTTAAACTGCGGATCATCTTCAATTAATAACCATCCGATATGGGCATAAAAAAATCCATTTTTAATATTGTAGGGATCTTTATCGGTATCCACGTAACGGTGATGACGTCGATGGTCCGAGGCCCATTTTAAAACCGACCCTTGAAAAGAGGCAGCTCCTATTAATAAAAACAAAAATCGAACCCATCCCTTAGCAGAATAGCTCCGATGAGCAAACAATCGATGATAGCCTCCAGTGATCGATAGCGAGGTGCTTGAAGCAAATAAAAGGGTAAATAACCAGATTCGCCAATCAAAACCCTGAGTGTAGAGACAATAAGGAACTAACGTAATAGCAAATAAAGGGCACCCCAAAAGATAGATCACATTCGGCCAACAAATTTTACGAGGGGTGGATTCCGTTTTTATAGAGGCGATGCCGACTGCCATAAGGTTCTCCTAATGGACAGATATTACCCATGCGCGCCGCATTGGTACAGGTAAAAAGAGTTAAATTTTAAAGATAGAAAGTATTTTTATTATGCGACCCGATTAAGCGGCATGAGAATGGTGTGTTCGTAGATTTGCTTTGCGATAAAAATCTCCACTAAGGCCTCATCTAGCTTTCCCTGCTTGACCTCTTCATAAAGAATTTCGGTGGCCTTTTCTAAAGGAACCGATTCTTTATACCAGCGATCTTTGGCCGTTAAGGCGTCGAAAATATCTGCAATCGTCATTATTTTGGATTGAAGAGGTATTTGATGTGAAGTTAACTTTCGGGGATACCCCGTGCCATCTAATTTTTCGTGATGACAATGGGCAATCTCCGTTAAATTTTTAAAATCTCTAGTCCAAGGAATCATCTTTAGAAACTGATAGGTATGTTTCACGTGAGACTCAATTTCTAACCGCTCATCGGGTGTTAAGGTCCCTTGAGAGATAGACAGCGCTTCATACTCTTCATCACTAAGTAGCGATATTGTCTGCCCATCGGGAAGAAACAGGTTTTCTCGTTTTATTCGTTCTAATGCAACCACAGCCTCCTGTTTTAAAATACTAGGAGAATTAGAGTTCTGAATGATCTGCCAGTAATAATCTAATTCTTGAGCCCTTTTTTGATAATCTAGTTCAAGTTTCGTATACAACAGGGGACTGGAACTCAATTTATTTTCCAGCAAATGAATTTTAGCTGCTGCCTTACAGATTTTTATTCGCTCCTTAATGGCCGTAAGCTGTGATCCGTGTAACTTTTTTGCTTTAACCAGCACCTCTTCACGCACACCGATCTTTCCAAAATCGTGTAACATGGCCGCGTATTCTAATTCTCTAATCTCCTCATCTCTAAATTTCACAGAGCGATAGGTTCCCACTTCACTTTCAGTCACCGCCTTAGCTAATCCCACAGACATTTTCGCAACTCGTTCTGAATGCCCTCCCGTACTGGGGTCTCTAGCTTCAATAGCTTTAACCGAAGCGCGAACAAACCCCTCAAAAAGGCCTTGAACATCGGCATAAAGCTCTACATTTTCTAGACAAATACCTGCTTGAGTTGAAAAAGCGGTCCACAAAGTTTCATCTTCGAAATCAAAATGAGTTTTTCTTTTTCCAGCTATTTTATTAGGATCATTTTTATAGATAAGCTGAAGAACCGCCTCCACTTCGTTGTGACTATTTTTAAGCGGTAGGGTGATAAGAGAATCGACTCCCTCTGTAATCGGATAATCATAGGAACGATTATAGTTTCCTGGTAAGAGAGAATTCCCCGTTTGAAAATTAAAAAGGGTATGGATTTTTCCAGTGATAGCGACATATCCACAAATACTATTTTCGAAAACAGGGATGCGTTTTTTCTCAATTTCTAGTGGGGTATTTAACTCTCCAAAAACCTTTGAAACGAAATAGCTTTCACCGTCTTGCTCTTTTAAAATTAAGAGTGTGGATGCCGAACATTCCCCAAACTCAATCGCTTTTGTGACAATTTTTTCGAAAAGTTTATCCTGCACCTTTTCCTGAGAAAAACAGAGGAAAATTGCATTTAACTTAGCTATCGTATCGGCGATTATTTTGGTTTCTGCTCCCTGTCCAATTCCGTGGGGTCTTAAACTCTTTAATAAAAAATAATCTAGCTGGGATTTGGCCTCTTTATCACTCAAAATATCTAGAACCTGGAAAGGAAGTCCCTGTTTTTTTAAAAAGGTTTTAGGATCTTTTGACACAAGCAACACACCAAAAACAAATTCAGGATAGCCCTCTTTTTTCAAGTTAAGAAGCTGAAGACTTCGAGAGAGCTCCTCTTCACCTACGATGAGAATTAATCTCATTCCCTGTGCCACCGCTCTATCTGCACAGGCATTGAGCTGATCTAGGGATTGAATTTTAGACTGAGGCCAAGCTTCAGGCGCCGTCGCCTTTCGACAAAGCTCACCTTCGCTAATGACACAAAGTGTTTGGCGCACCAAGTCTTCTAGGGCTGCAGACATAATAAAGATCCTCATTTATTTGTCGGCATTTTAGGGGCTCTACTGGAAAGTTATTTTAAGCAATCCTCAACTTTTCTTTACAGATCGTTCTCTTTAACTGAAAATAGTGTCCTTAGTCGGAATTTCATGAAAAATAAAATACATAAAGATCGATTCTGCACTCTCAATCGTTATTATTTATCTCTTATAGTTTCAATCTGCCTATTTTCGTTTTCTAATTTGGCATTAGCCCAAGCTTGGTTGTCTAATCGCTATGCACAAAATTGTGCAGCCTGCCATGCACCTGGAAGATTTAACAAACCCCTATCTGAAAGACGCTGTACATTATCCTGTCAAGGCTGCCATGTAAGTCCTAATGGCGGTGGAATGAGAAGCTCCTATGGAAAATGGACCCAAGAAAGATGGCTCAGAACCTTTTTTGTAGAGGGTCTTTTAACCAATAAAAAAACTCCTGCTAAATTTGAAGACCAATCCTATTTTAATAAAACATTAGCTTCTGAGGCTAGAAAAAGACACTCGATCACCGTAGCCCCTCTTAAAAATCGTCCGATGCTAATCACTACGTCGGATCTGAGTATTATTGAATCTAGGTACGATCGTAATCATGAATACTTTGATCACATCGAAGTTGATGAAACAACCTATAAAAGCTTTATCCCTACTGGAGATCCGTATCATTTCGAAAAAATGTTTTACCTTTCAGGTGGAGCCGACTTTAGATATTTCGTACTTCAACGAATTAATGACACACCCACCACCACCCAAAAGTTTAGAGCCTTTCCGATGGCGGCAGATCTTTACTTGCGATTCAGACCGATTCCTTCCTACTTAAGCCTAGTGACAGAGGCTAGATTTTTAAATGGCCCCTCTAATTCACAACTAGAAAAATTCTTCACGAATGAATCTAGAATTAGAAGTGCCTATGTGCTTTCAGATAATCTTCCCTATAATTCTTATGTCATGGCAGGTCTGTATCGTCCTTTGTT
>JABMMY010000127.1 GCA_013205415.1 Deltaproteobacteria bacterium | reverse complement strand
TGCCTGCGGGTACTGGAGGGGGTAATAGTGCTACAGGTTCTGCGCCTGCAGAGTCCTCTGTGCCGGCTGTCAAAATACAAAAAGACATTACCAAAAGGACAAAAGTATCCTATTCTAGTACGCTAGATCAAAATGCGATGAAGGAATTTAAGATAGAGCAATTGCTCGATGAACACTTAACGGTTAATGCAAGTGCGGTTGATAAAATTAGAGGCAACACACAAAACGACGCGATTAAATCCTATGGACTGGATTTTAGGTATCGCTTCCAATTTGAGTAAATTTTTATCATTACCGATAGTAATTATGATTCTCCTCATGATGGGGCCCTCTGCTTTCTTGTCGGGAGCTGATGATAACCTATTGCCCCTTTCTATTCTGTCGATAAAATCTCCTGAACTAAGTGCTATAGAATCCACTGAAATCCAAAATAAATTAGGCTTGAAAACAGGCACCCCGATTAACCTCAAACGTCTCGATGAGGGGATTCGTTCTATCGTGGAAAAAGGAAGGGTACAAAGCCTCATGCTTAATGCGATCGGGTCTGCAAAGGGTTTGGAGTTAGTCGTAGAGGTGGAACTTGCTAGAAAACTTAGAACGATAAATATTTCTGAGGTGAGTCCTGAAATACAAAATGAAATTCAATTAACATTATTAAATATTCCCCTGGGAAAGATTCTGGAACGTGGTTCTGTTGTTACTCTGAAGCAGGCAATTAAATCTGCTTATGAAGCTCGAGGGTATTTTTTTGTTGAGGTGGAAACTGTAGTTAAAAGAATTCCTGAAACTGAGATGGTCGACCTTCTGGTTAAGGTGAAGCAGGGAGCTCCTACCCTAGTCACCAGAGTCAAACTGAGCAACGTAGGCAAGGAGCAGTCGAATGATTTCAGAAGAGCCGTTAGCTTAAAAGCGGGCTCCTTATTTACCAGGATGGCATTGGAAAATGCTATTAGCGGTCTTAATGAATATTTTGTGAATAATCAATATCCAGATTCCAAAGTAGATGAGACCAATCTCAATTTTAATGAGGATAAAACCAAGGTTGAAATTGAGTTTGTTTTAAAGGTAGGGAAAAAATACCAATTTATATTTATCGGTAACACAGTATTTACTAGCGATATTATTCGCGAGTGGATTACCAGCGATGTTTTAGGGCAACCCGATACGATCCATTTTATTGAAGGCCTAATCATGGAAAAATACCGCGCGGTAGGCCATCATTTTTGCAAGGTGAGTTCTCAGAGCCAAAAAAGTGAAGGGGATAGAGTTCAAAATTTTAGTTTTCAGATAGAGTAGGGCCCCAGAGTTATTATCGATTCACTAGTGGTAACTGGAGCTAGTGAAATTGGAGTGGATAGGTTCAAACAACTATTTTTTGACCGGGCCGTGGGTGTTCTGAAACGAGGTGTGTTATGGGAGAGTGGCCTTTTGCAAACCTGTCGTAATATGATTACAGAACTTGGAGAGGAGGGGTTTCTTAGAGTGTCATTACCCATTCCAAGGTTAAGCTTTCATAACGATAAAAAAGGGGTCGATCTCATTTTTGATGTTGAGCTGGGGAGTAAGACCCTAGTATCTAGAGTGGATATTCAAGGGGTAGGTGAGAACCGAAGAAAACAGTTAGAGCCTCTATTATTGTTAAGGGCTAAGGATCCGGTCAATCGCGCTCTGTTAGAAAAAACAAAGGATAAAATTTCAAACCACTATCGCCAAGAGGGTTTTACCGAGGTTAAGTTTGCTCACACCGACGAGATTATTTTCGGAGACGATCCTTCCAGAGCCATTGTAAGAATTTCTATTGAAGAGGGGCCTCAGTTTTTTGTGGGGGCTATCACCATTGAAGGTAATCGATTTACGAAAACCGAGGTGATAAGCAGGGAGATAAAAATTAAACCGGGAGAGAAATATAATTTAGAGAAGCTGCGACAATCGGAGGATGAACTACTTTTGACCGGTCTATTTTCAAGAGTAGAAATTATCGGAACTGTCGATCCTAAGGATACTTCGAAAAAAGATATCAAGGTGGTAGTGATAGAGACCAAGGCCGGTAATGGAGAGTTGGGCCTAGGGGCGGTCTATGAAGATCCCCGTTTTAGAATTCGTAGTTTTGTGGGTGTGGCCTATAAGAACCTATTAGGGCTAAACCAGACGGCATCGGCGCGGACCGAGGTGGGATTGCCATTGAACCAAAAGTTTGAGCGGGTTCCATTTATTGAGTACTCAGCCATTCTTGGCTATCGTGCCCCTTACCCATTTGAGGTGCCAATCGTATTTTTTAGCCAGGCTAGTTTAGATAACTATGAGGTGGGCACCAGTCCCGGAGGGGGAATCTCTAATCTTCAGAGTCGAGCCAGAATTGAGGAGCGAATTGAAAAAAAGTTTTCTCCCTATTTCACCTTTATTTATCGCCTTCATAGATTTGAACATGCAACCACAAAGACCCTGGTGTTGTTGGCCTCCGATGATCCTAATAATCCGACCAATCCTAATGGATTAAATTATGATCCCGGCTATCCCCCTGCGATTGAGATTGTGGATATTGGATCCACGGGACCTGGCTTTCAATTAGATTTTCGAGATGATTCTTTTAATCCAACTCTAGGAAGCTTTCATACTCTAGATGGGGAACTAGCACACTCGGCCCTATTTTCAAGTAAAGACGTAGGTTTTTACTTGTGGATGTCTAGAAATTCTTTTTACGTTCCATTGCTAGAACCTTTCGGGTTGGCATTATTTGCCGGAGCGGGTTACGCCGATTCCTTAGACTCGCAAAAGCAAATTCCTAAGGCTCGACTCTTGACCGATCTATCCTTGGGAGGGCAGGGATCTATCCGAGGTTTTTCTCCCAGGATTTTTAATCCTCAGCAGGAATCGGTCTCCACCGGGTTTTACAATGTTAGAGGAGAATTGCGAACTGCACTATGGGAAGATCTTGGCGCGGCCATTTTTATCGACTCAGGACAGATTTTTTCAAAAACGGCGGGGGCTCAATGGGTAACTGGAACTAGGCATGATGGCATTGGGATGGGACTAAGATATAAGACCCCTGTAGGCCCTGCGGTGATCGATATTTCACAGGGAATAGGCCCGGATAAAGAGAGTATCAAATTCAATTTTAGTATCGGCGTTTTTTAAAATGGAGCCTTCGTTTTTTAACAATAGGAAATGGCTATTCTGGGCCCTTCTGTTTTCTTCGATTGGAATCCTATTCCATCATGCCCATCAAGAGGGTTTTTTTTTAGATGGATATACCTATGCAGTGTTAGGAAAAAATATCGCGGCATCTGGTAATGGGCTAGTTCCTTTTTATACTAAATTTATTCACGCGAGATTTCACGATCATATCCCCTTTGTATTTGTGCTTGAGGCCCTATTTTTTAAGGCCTTCGGAGTGTCCTACTTAACGGCTAGAGTTTTTATCGGCCTATTTTCACTAGCGCTTGTTCTTGGAATATTTATCTATCTTCAGCACCTGAAATTATATTCACAGGCCTTTCTTGCCTCCTTTTGGTTATTGGCCTCATTCCCATTTCTGAAGCAAAGTAGATTTCCGAATCCAGATATTCCGCTTACATTTTTTTCTCTTGTTTCACTCTATGCTTTTTATGAGGCTGTAAGGTCGGGTCATCGAAGGTATTGGTTTGTTGCAGGCCTGTGCCTTAGCTTTGCTATGTTTTCCAAGGGGCCGATGGCTATTTTTGTGCCGATCACCTGGTCGGTTTATCTTTTCTCATTGAGAGACTTAAAAACCTTAAGTTCATTTAGATTCTGGTTGACTCTTATTGGAGCCGCTTCTCTATTTTGTGTGTGGCCAGCGTTACTATTTTACACGCACAATGAAGACATCTGGTTTGGCTATCTTAATCACACCTTTTTATATTCTATTAAAGAATCAAGAGGGCTAATTCACAACGAGTTGGGTTTATACCTAAAATATCTATTGTTGTACTGTGCTCCGCAGGTTTTCTTAGGTGTCTTTGCGGTTGTCCGTTTTTTTACTTCACAACGACAGGATAACTTTATTCGCCTGAATATTATATTTGTGGGTGTGGTACTTAGTCTCTGTTCCGTAATGAAATTTAAGTACTCGCATTATATTATGCCTGTGTATCCCTCTCTGGCCTTTTTAGCGGCATGTGGAATGACTGAACTCAAGGATTGGAATTGGAATAAATTATTGCTGCCTATAACTATAGTGGTAGCTCTAATATTGGTAGCAATACCGATGACCTTTCTTAATCAGCGAGATGAAGAATTACTTACTATTATTAAAAAACTTAAAACAGAGAATATTAATTCTAAACTTGATTGGATAAACCTTCGTGACGCGTACGGATTCTGGGAGATCTCAGGTCTTGTCGCCTTTGAGCTAGGGACTACGGTGTATCCGAGTGAAGAAAAAAGGATATCGTTTGTGTTAGCTAATACTCTCAAAACCCATAGAGCTATTGTAGTCATGAAGGATTCAGAAAATATAGATTCTAGCTCTCTACGGATAGTGGAGTCTTTGGGGCGGTACTCTAAAAAACATATTAAAGCCTATATTGTTGAGATAATACCGGACCCTTTTTAGAAAATAATAGACCTCTGTTATAGGGTCATGGTGCCTATTATGATTTTTTTGCAGTCCCTTTTTTCGACGTCCCACTATTAGACCGATCGGTGCTGCCGGGTCTGATCTTAATCTCTTTTCCTGGCATAATCTGAGAACGCTTTAAATGATTCCACTTAAATAGACTTTGAACCGTGACGTTGTATTGTTCAGCGATAGACCAGAGCGAGTCACCCTTTTGTACCCTGTGCAAAATAAACTCGGTAGAGTTGTTGTCCGTTCTTTGGCTAGGTGAGGAGGAGGTCTCTCTTTTTGCTACCTGAATCGGTTTCTTACTACTCCGACTCTCGGCCTCCTTAGGAAGTATCAGGATGCTTCCAGGAATTAGAGCCTCCTTATTTCCTAAGTTATTTAGATTGGCTAAATCTTTAACCCTGATCTTATATTTTTGCGCTATAGAGGATAGGGTATCGCCAGATTTAACCGAAAGTTGAGAGGGCATATCGCCTAGTTCAATTGTAGATTTACTAGAGGCGAGAGATCTCTCAAGGAGTACCTTGGTTCCAGGTGGAATTCGAATTTCATAAGGTCCGCCTGAAGGGGGTGTGATCGATCTGGCGAATGAAGGGTTTAGGTCGAGGATATCGTCCTCTGAAATATTAATCATCTTTGCAATCGATTTTAATTTAGCTGGCGCAGCTAAAGTAAAAAGTTCGAATTGTAAGGGTTCCTGATAATCGACCTCTGAAAACCCATATTTGTTAGAATTTTTTGCAATAATAGCTGCTGCAATTAATTTAGGAACATAATCCTTGGTTTCCCGATGGAGCATCTTAGTTTCGCAGATTCTCCAATAATTATTAGTTTTACTTTGCTCAATGGCTCGTAAAACTTTGTATTCCCCCGCATTATAAGCACTGGCAGCTAGGTACCAAGACTCAAACATTAAGTACAAATCTTTCAAATAATTGGCAGCCGCTTCGGTGCTTCGAATAGGATCTCTTCTCTCATCAACCCAAGCGTCTACTCTAAGACCGTATCTTTTTCCGGTGGCCTTCATAAACTGCCACGGCCCTGTAG
>JABMMY010000126.1 GCA_013205415.1 Deltaproteobacteria bacterium | reverse complement strand
TTAATAAAAATATTGCTATCCTGAACTGCACGTTGGCGATAGGTGGCATTTTGTGTAAAAAAATCTCGATGGGTTAATGTGGTTCCAAGGGTATTACGAAAGACGGTGTTGGTATCTGGGATATCATTAAAGCGATCGGTATATTGCTTTCCTCCTCCATCTTTCAAAGCCCCTCCCGCAATAAATCCATTAGCATGACAATCTAAACAGGCAGCAATCGCCGAGACAGCGGGCCCCACGGTGCCTACAGCCCCTGTCGCAATTTCTGCAGGCGCTCTGGTTAATAGATCCCCTTTAGCATTAAATAAAAATCCCTGCATCATTCCATTTCTGCCTAAACACAGCCACTCCTCTGCATCATGTGTAAAATTAATTCCTTTTTGTCTGGGGTCTCTAGATTCTTGTTGTTGCCCAGGAGCATTTCTATCGATCCCATCAAAGCTTCGATAACAGGAGCTCCCTGGAACTCTTTGCGCCGACTGAACCTCTAGCACTCTGATATTTCTAGTCACTCCCGACTCAAATTCTCCATCGGGATTAGTACCCACCAATAGTTTATTTCCCTGTGTGGTAGTTTTATCCTCCTGAATGCCAACTGCAGCAGCCACCTGGGCTCGCGTGGCAGGAGCGTTAATAAATTTATAATAATTGGGAGGGTCCATGGCAAAGGCAATTAAGCGATCCAGTCTAATCTTTCCTGTACAGGCACTTGTAGGATCGGCCGCCTTTAAAATAGCTAAAGCCTCTCCACGAAAAAATCGAGAAAGATCTAAATCGATCGTACCATCTGGCTTTACCCTATCTATTTTCAATCTCACATTAGTTTGCAAAGTATTCAAAAGAAAATTTAAAGAGGCCAACGCAAATTCCTGTGACCGCTGGGGCCCCTGGGCTGCAATTTCATCGGGAACTACAATGTTTTTGAGATCGATAGTAAATCGCCCATCGGAGATTCCTCCATTGCGTGCTAAAAATCGATCGACCGTTTGTCTCTGACCTGCATTGAACTTATCTCTATTTAAAAGAAAAAATTCTTTAGCCTGTCTTACGGTATTAGCTTCGGTGGCTCCTAAAAGGTTGCCTGCCCCATCAATGAACAAAGATCTAGTTTCTCCTCGTGCATTTCTCTCAACTAAAGCATTTCCATTTTTTAGTAAATTAGAAAACCCGACAATCTCTTCAAGTCCGCTCCCATTAATAGAGTTATTACTATTTATAGAACTATTTTGACCTGAAATAACACGCCCACCTCTACCTTGTCCCTGGTTTGAGGGTCTTGAGTTGTTTTGAGAAATAAAACGGCCTCTTGAAGCCCGTCGCCCAAAAAAACCGAATAGGAAACCATAAGAAGGGGTCGCTTGAACCATTATTAAACTCAGAATGATAATTTTAAAGATCTTACTTTTATTAGGCTTCATAACAAATACCTATTGCCCAGTTTCACTTTTCCAATTTGTATAATGACTTCTGTTAATGTTAAATGCAGAAGAGAGGCCAAGCTTCTCTCCAGTGATGTATTCTTTCGAATTCGGAAAAAAATCGGTAGTTTCTACCTGCCTCTTCATAGTTTCTTTTGAGCCGTTTTTTATGAAATACTGTCTAGAGTTTTGACACCTGAAACTCTAACTAAGATCCTGTATCTATTTTTCAATATCTCCTAGCTAAGTCGTGGGTAGGTAGAGGCAGATCTCCTCGTAGCTTCGCCTAATAAAAGAGCTGGGCTACGGAATAAATATTTAGATTTAGATTTAAGGTTTTAAGGGACGGTTTATCTATTTAATAATGGCTCAGGAGGCGATTTTAAAATAGCCCATTTCAAAGGTATTACCTTCTTCTTAGGCCAAGTCTACGAAAGGCTCCCGATTCATTTCCCTGCCGAACCTGTTCTAAAGTATCATCCGACAGAGGGATAATCGCACCGCCTAATATTTTTCCATCATTAAAAACAAGGGGTCTATCATTGTTGAGTGCCCTATTGTTTTGTTGTTCAAAAAATTCGCCTTGGTCATTCACAGCGATATTAGTGCCATTGATGCGTTGAAGACCGTTCCTATCGGTGGCTCCGGCAAGTCTAGAAAGCTCTCCCGTGGGATCTAAAGATAAACTTGAAAAGGGATCTACAGCCTGTCTGCCTAGTGCCTCACGGTCAAGATTATTCAAACCATTTATCTGTGATCTATTACCGACCTGGCGCTTGCCCGATCGTGCGACCTCTCGGCGTTGCCCACAGCCGCTCTGACATTTTCTACCTTTAGCACGTGAGGGATTGCCTCTGCGTCCGAAAAAGGATCCTCTTCCTCCACGACCTCGGCCGCGTCTAGAGGCCTCAGCCGTCTGTTCAGTAATAAAACTGAAAAACAGGGTACAAAGAATCAAAATATAAAAAAGTTTTGCTCTTCTAGGTTTCATGGTCTGCATAATTCACCTATAACTTTAGCATTTCTATTTCTAAGCAACGTTTACTAAAGAAATATAAAGCAGGAATGATGCCACCAGGACCATTCTATTTTCAAAAAATATTAATTGATAAGATACCAACCCTTAGCAATTCACTCCTAAAGAATACGGTGATTATGATTCTTCAAAGTCTACTGTTCATCTCCTTTACAGTTGTTTGACAGAATTGGGTTCTTAAGCCTCTCTATCCTTTTAGTGCGGGTGGTTGATCGCCTGATGAGTCACTCCCCCTAAAAACCTTTACTTCTACTTCTACTTCTACTTCTACTTCTACTTCGAC
>JABMMY010000125.1 GCA_013205415.1 Deltaproteobacteria bacterium | reverse complement strand
TTATTAACGACCGTAGGGCACCCCAAAAAACCGGAAATAGCAGGAAAGGGAGGTTTAAGTTTAGGATAGCCTTTTTTTCCTTCCAAAGAGGAGATCAGCCCTGTCTCTTCGCCACAAATATAGGCCCCCGCTCCACGGTGCAATACCACCTCTAAATCATGCCCACTGCCTAAAATATTTTTTCCCAAATAACCTTTAGCGTAGGCCTCTGAAATCGCCCCTTCAACAATTTTTGCAGCATGAACATATTCACCTCGAATATAGATATAACTTTTGTGGCATCTGACTGCAAAACTGGAAACGATAATTCCTTCAATTAAACTATGCGGATTTTTTTCTAAGATCACTCTATCTTTAAAGGTTCCCGGCTCCGATTCATCTGCGTTGCATAATAGATAGATAGGTTTTCCCAAATTAAAGGGAACAAATCCCCATTTACTTCCGGTAGGGAACCCCGCCCCTCCCCGTCCTCTCAACGCACTTTTTTTAACTTCATCGATGATCCGATCAGGGGTCATCGCAAAGGCCTTTTTTAGAGATGAATAGCCCCCCACACTCTCGTATCCAGAAAGGGTGTGCAGATTTTCTTTCTTAATATGTTTAAAAAGAATCTTTTTTTCATCAGGAAGAATAACTGAGGGTGAGATGGAATCTGAATCTATTGGCATGGGATCCCCGGCCCTTCTGAAAGTTTCCCCGCGCGAAGTTTTATAATTAACTCTCTTAATTTTTCTGGGTTTAAGTTTTCGCAATAGTCGTCGTTAACTTGTACTACAGGCGCCGTATCGCAGGAGCCCAAGCATTGCACCGGCACAAGACTAAACATTTTATCCTCGGTCACTTCATTTAATCCAATGTGCAATTCTTTTTTTATCAGCCGAATTAGATCCTCCGACCCCATCATGGAACAGGTAATATTATTACACACCTGGAGACAAAATTTACCCATGTCCCTCTTTTTGTACATGATATAAAAAGTGACCGCCTCATAAACATGGGCCGGGGGCATCTCTAAGAGCTGTGCCACATAATCCATCACCTCAGGAGTGAGAAATTCAAATTGCTCCTGCGCTAACCAGAGCGTGGGTAATAAAGCCGAGGCCTTGATCTCATATTTAGCTAAGGTGTTTTCAAAGCGAATTTTATTTTCAGGGTTAAAGGAGATAGTCATCGGTCTAACTCCCCCGCGACAATATTTAAACTCCCTAGAGAGGCCACAGCATCACTCACCGTTTGGCCAATAGACATCTCAGGAAAGGCTTGATAGATGGCAAAACACGGAGGTCTCACTCTCACTCGATAGGGACGCCCTTGATTATCGGAGGAGATAAAAAAACCTAACTCTCCGTTAGCAGCTTCGGTACAGGCATATACCTCACCGATAGGAGGACGAATGCCATGCATGAATAGTTTAAAATGGGCCATGAGACCTTCGATACTATTATAAACCTCCTCTTTAGGAGGCAATACGATCGACCAATCGTCGATATTTACCGAGCCACCGGGAATATCCACTAGGGCCTGCTGAATAATTTTTAAACTCTCCCTCATCTCTCCCATGCGAACTAGATATCTGGCGTAAGTATCGCCGCCATTTTCGGTAATCACATTCCAAGAGAATTTATCGTAATCGTAATAGGGCATTGCCTTACGAACATCATACGGAATGCCGGTAGCTCTTAAGCAGGGGCCGGTAAAACCGTATTCCAAAGCCTGCTCTTTTGAGATCACCCCTACGCCCCGAGTGCGGTCTATCCAAATACGATTTTGAGTTAAGAGAGCCTCGACGTCATCTAAGGTTCTGGGAATATTATCCACCACCTTTTGACACCACTCTACCCATCCCTCTGGAAGATCTTGGTACATGCCTCCCACACGAGTGGCGCTGGTAGTGAGTCTCGCACCACAGAGAGCTTCAAAAAGATCATAAACGTTTTCTCTCTCTCTAAAAAAATACCAAAAACAGGTGAGAGCGCCGATATCTACGGCATTGGCACCAATACAAACCAGATGATCAATGATTCGAGAAAGTTCACAAAGAATAAGGCGAATTCTTTGGCAGCGTGGCGTGGGCTTAACATCTAAAAGTTTTTCTACAGCCATCACATAACCCACATTATTCATCATCGCCGAGACATAATTAAGTCGATCGGTAAAGGGAATCACCTGATTCCAGGTGTGAGTTTCTGCCATCTTTTCAAAGCAGCGGTGGAGGTATCCAATCTCAAGTTTCATGTCGCGGATAATTTCGCCTTCAAGATCTACAAATATTCTTAACGTGCCATGGGTGGCTGGGTGTGAAGGGCCAAGATTCAGCCGTAGGTATTTAGAATTGTCAGGCGGTGTGATTGTATTAAGCATTACATACCTTCCGAGGGCACAGCCGTTTTAAGTCGTTGGTATCTGTCTGAGGGATAGTCTTTTCTTAAAGGATGGCCTACAAAATCGGAATGGCAGAGAAGGCGAATTAAATTAGGGTGCCCGATAAAATTAACTCCGTAAAGATCCCAAGCCTCTCTTTCAAACCAATTAGCAGCCTTATAAATATCGTAGATAGAATCGATGCTAGGCTCCTCGTCAGAAAGGAATACTTTGATTCGAATGCGGCGAGTTTGCAGTAGCGAAACTAAATAATAGACCACCGCATATCGCTCAGGCTGGGGCACCGCATACTTCATGTAATCCATGGCAAAAAGATCCATGAGAACATCAAAACGAAAATTAGGATCGTTCTTTAAAAAACTAATAAATTCCCGAATACCCTCTTTACGAACAGAAAGGGTGGTCTCTCCACGAAACTCATCCACACTTAAAATTTGGCTCTGAATAGATTCAGGCAAATTGGGTAGTACATTAGCGAGCGATTTTATGTGTGTCTCTTGCACGGACAATGCCCCCCTTAGTAATTTTTTCTTGCAGCTTAAGCATGCCATAAATAATGCCCTCAGGAGTGGGCGGACAGCCAGGAACATACACATCGACAGGAATGATATTATCGATCCCTTGCATCACATGATAGGCGCGATAGAAACCGCCACTAGAGGCGCACACACCCACAGCAATCACCCATTTGGGTTCTAACATTTGATCATAAACCTGTTTTAAAACCGGTCCCATTTTTTCAACGACGGTGCCAAGAACTAGTAAACAATCGGCCTGACGGGGGCTAAAGCGAACCACCTCAGCACCAAAGCGAGAGACATCATAGTGACTGCCCACTGTGGCCATATATTCGATAGCGCAACAGGCGGTCCCAAAAGGCAGCGGCCAAAGAGAATTTTTTCGACCCCAATTCACAAAATCTTCCAGCCGAGTGGTAAACGCAATGCTCTTTAGATCGGCCTCTACACTTGAAATTGTAAGTGACTGTTCTGACATGAAAAAAGTTTATCCTTCCCTTTTTTAAAGGCACCGTACTTTCATCCCATATTCTAAGTCAGTCAACCCTAAGATAGCGATTCTTTTCCCTCTTATTTCAAGGGGACTTCGTACTATGAGTTCATAAGAGGCCCAGTCGTCGTCAGAGGAGCTACGGTCTCCCTTGCCTTGCGTCTATACTGCATGGAAATGGCCTGGCACTTTTGGGGTAACTATGGGGATTTAGAGAATAGAATTTCTCTGATCCTTGTTGTTTTAATGGTTTAGCTTTGTAACTTACCATTCTGGAGTACTCCCTTTGTGTTTTCTACCACTTTCGGAACGCGGCAGCCTGGACTCGCTAATGTTCGAAGGATAAAAAGTTTCCGATTTTCTTTCTAGGTTGCTCATTACAATTCATAACTGCAATTGATGATTTGCATTGCATTTAATTATTAGCCCCTACATAATGTAATCTGAATGCAATTCCAACGCTGCTATAAAATTCCCTCTAAATCCTTCTTCCTCCTGGGTCCTCGGGGGGTGGGAAAGAGCACGTGGATTAGGTCGGAGGCGAAATACCAATTGGCCATCGACCTTCTTGAACATAAAAGTTTTTTAGAATTGCAGCGCGACCCATCCCGCTTGGAGGCGAAGGTATCCCCCTTAAAGAAAGGGGATACTGTCTTCATCGACGAAATTCAAAGGCTTCCAGAACTCCTCAATGAAGTTCATCGCTTAATGGAGTCGCACAAATTGAATTTTATTCTAACGGGATCGAGTGCGAGAAAATTAAAGAGGTCTGGGGCTAATTTGCTTGCAGGACGTGCGCACACCTATCACATGTTTCCGTTCAGTTTTTCAGAATTAGGCAGCAAATTTAAAATAGCCGATGCCCCAACTTCGGGCACGCTCCCCGTGGTGATTCGCGATTCTGAATTGGCCGAAGAGACCCTGAATAGCTACGTTGAGACCTATCTTCGGGAGGAGATAAAAGAGGAGGCGCTAGTCCGAAGAGTCGATGAGTTTGTAAGATTTTTAGCCATTGCTGGGCAATTAAACGCCCAGGTCCTCAACTTCGGAAAGGTTGGAAGAGAAACGGGAAAATCTGCTAATACGGTTCAGAATTGGTATCAAATTCTCGAAGAAACTCTTCTTGGTTCGTTCGTTAAGCCCTATCGACCCGGCTTCAAGGTCAGGGAAAGCGGCCACCCCAAATTTTATTGGTTTGATTCGGGCGTGGCACGGGTTGCCGCCGGCATTGAGAGTGTCGATTTAGATAGTCTTTGGAAGGGATTCGCATTTGAAACACTCATTTTAAACGAGTTGCGAATTTACAAAGAGGTTAGCCGTAAGCGGTATGGAGTCTTTTATTACGGCACGCCCGGCGCCGGTGAAATTGATTTCTTGATTGAGACCCGGCCGAAGATGAAGGGGCATCAAGCAGAGTTTTTGACGGTAGAGGTTAAGCATTCGAACCAATGGAAACGAGAGTATGAAACCCCTTCCCGCCAACTTAAAGAGTTTGCCAAGGGAGCCCATCAGCGGATGTTGGGAGTGTATCTCGGAAAGGAAATATTGAAGTTTGGAGAATTTGAGGTCCTCCCTTTTTCCATTTTTATCGAAAAACTTTTCGCAGGAAAATTATTTTAGATTGGGTACCGGTAGATTCCTACCCTCATAGCCCCAACCACATCACGGCTAGAATCCCATTTCGAAAAGTGATTTACGATTGCTTTAATGATAAATATAGTGCAATATAGTCCTTAATAGGATACTAAATGATCACAAAAGATAATAAACCAACCAAAACGCTTGGGCCGACGGCCGCACGTTTGGTGCTTACCCTCCATGAGAACCAGCGTCCGATTTTCCACATTAAGGAGGTCGAGAAGATCCTTGGAGACGCAGCAAAGGCAAAGAGGGTGCTCTCAAGGCTTGTAGATCACGGGATCGCCACCCGGCTAAAGCCCGGAGTTTTTCGCCTCATTCCATTCGAGCTTGGATTTGAGCGCGAGCATCTCGGAAACCCCTACGCGGTTGCGAGAGAGATCGCGATGAGTTCACACATCCGCGCGCGCGCACCACAGAAAGAGCCGGTAGACTACTACCTTTCCCACGGGTCTGCTTTCTCTCTTCATCAAATGACGACCCAACCCCAGCTCGTTATTTACACAAGCTCCCCCCGGTTGATTCGATCCCTCACAATTCAGGGAACTGAGTTTCGTTTTGTCCGCTGTAAGACGGAACATCTTTTTGGACTCGAAGAAACCTGGATCGAAAAAAACGAAAAGGTCCGGGTCAGCAATTTGGAACGTACTCTAATCGATGGTCTGAAGCAGCCAAATTACTGCGGAGGAATTACCGAGGTCGCAAAGGGCCTGTCTATAAAACGGGCTCATCTCAAACCTGAAAAACTAGTCGACTACGCAATGAAGCTCGATGTCGGCGTCGTGATTCGTAGACTTGGTTTTTTGATGGAGCTTTTTCAGATCGGCTCTCGGGAACTCTTGGTCAGCCTGCAATCGAAACTGACCACAACCTATCAACTGCTCGATCCGAATCTTCCCACAGAGGGAAAATATCTTTCGAAGTGGAGGCTAAGATTGAACGTCACCGAAGAGGAACTTCGAGCCGTTGGAGCTACCTAATAGATGATCGCTCAAAGCCAAATTTCAAAGCTCTCCAATCGCCTGTTCAAAGAACTGGGAGGGAGGCGAATTCCAGAGGCAGTATTAGAGCGCGACTACTGTATCGCCTGGTTTTTAGTGGGGCTATCCAAAGTACCTCTTCGCGAAATGATTGCCTTCAAGGGTGGTACCGCACTAAAGAGAATCCATTTTGAGGACTATCGTTTTTCGGAAGATCTCGACTTCACCTTACTACGGGAAATTTCTTTCGAAGAAATCCAGAAAGAACTCGAACCGCTTTACGCGGAAGTTAAGCGGCGTTCGAACATTACGATTCGGTTCTCGCGACAGGATTCCCAAACGCACCAAAACAGCCACACCTTCTATTTCGCTTACGAAGGGCCACTTCCCACAACCTCTCAGGTGAAAGAAATTAAGGTCGATGTGACGATTCGAGAGCTGATGGTCGAAAAACCGCAATCGCTAGCGGTCCTAGTCAGTTACCCCGAATACTCCGACCTTCCTTCCGACGCGTCTATTCTCAGTTATTCACTCAACGAAATTGCAATTGAGAAAACGGTTGCCCTCATGGATCGCGCCAGAACAGAACCACGCGACCTTTACGATCTGTGGTTTCTCACTCAGCAAACAAAACGAGTGGACCTCGCTGAATGTCTGGCGGGTGTTAAATTAAAATTGAAGCATCGCGGGAAGTCGCTGAATGACGTGCGTGGCGAATTTGACAAGAAAGAGGCGCGTCTCGAACGGACGTGGGAATCGAGACTGTCGGCTCAGATGAATGCTCTTCCGGAATTTGAGGAGGTGTATCGAGCGGTAAGACGAAATCTTCGTCAGGCGGCCATCACCGAGGAAGCATGATTGAGGTTCACTTCCAACTTAAAGAGTTTGCCAAGGGAGCCCATCAGCGGATGTTGGGAGTGTATCTCGGAAAGGAAATATTGAAGTTTGGAGAATTTGAGGTCCTCCCTTTTTCCATTTTTATCGAAAAAC
>JABMMY010000124.1 GCA_013205415.1 Deltaproteobacteria bacterium | reverse complement strand
TCGAACTAACAAAAAACCTCTACGAAACTTAAAAACTCTTAAAAAAATACACCTTAGGTCGGCAACTCATTAATTTTAATGAAGTTGGCCTCCGTCCCCCATGATTTTTCCCCCCATGATTTTTCCATCGAGGAGGGGTATGATTCTGTCTGCTAGCTTTAGGACCCTTGGATCATGAGAAGAGAATATAAAAGCCGTTCCGTTTGTTTCATTTAAATTTCGGAATAGCTCAAGAAGTTTTTCCGCCGTCCTTGCATCTAGATTAGCCGTCGGTTCGTCAGCGAAAATAATTTTCGGTCCCGTTACCATCGCCCTTGCCACCGCCACTCTCTGTTGCTGTCCACCCGAAAGCTCCCCGGGCATCCTATTCTCTACCCCCTCCAATCCCACCTCCCTCAACATCGCCTTTGCTTTCCATACCCTCTCCCTCTGCACCACATCCTTTAAGGCCAAGGGATACTCAATATTTTCTAAAACCGTTAATACCGGAAATAGATTGTATGACTGAAAAATGAAACCCACCTGACTACGTCTTAACTCTAACACCGCCTCTGAACTCATCTCATTTAACGATTGTTCAAAAAGCAAAACCTCTCCCTCCGAATAATCATCCAAACCTGCCGCAATATTTAACGCCGTCGTTTTTCCCGATCCCGATGGGCCCGATAACGCTACAAATTCCCCCTCTTTCACTAAGAAACTTAATCCGTGAATTCCCACATTGTCAGAATTATAAATTTTACTTACCTCTTTAAATTCAAGAATATTCATCAATAACTCCTTAATGCCTTCATCGGCGTCAGGCTTCCCGCATGTCTTGCCGGAAAAAAAGAAACCACCAACGCCAATCCCATAATAACTCCACTCACCACTAAGCTATTCATAACTCTCACCACCGGATAACTCACCGTCTGAACAATAGCACCCTGAACCACAAAGTCCTTTGACGTCAGCCATCTCAAATCAAACCCCACTTGATTAAAAAATACTGTGACTAAAATTCCCAATAAATTCCCCACCAGAACTCCCACCACCGTTAAAAGCAATGTCTCCACCACCACCATCTTAACCACATCCCTTCTTGCAGTTCCAATAGCTAACATCACCCCAAACTCTCTCGTTCTCTCCATAATGCTCATCAATATAGAATTAGCAATTCCAAGTGCCGCCACTCCCAAGATCAAAAACATCAAGAGCCGATTTACCGCTCTATCCAATTCAATCATTGCCACCACCGGCCGTTGTAATTCCTTCCAAGACAACATCTGAATTTTGGAATGCTGCTTGAAAAAATCATCAAAGTCCCTCCTTATCTCACCCACTAAATCATCATTCTTCAAAACCACTGCAACTTGATGCACACTATCTTTTGGTAAGCTAATAAGGTCTCTCCCCTCCTCTAACTGAATAAAAGCCAGGGACCTATCTGCATCTGAATTGGTATCAAAAACGCCTGTCACAAAAAAAAGTTCATTCCCCACCGACCCATCAACTCCCTGGGTTAATAATACAATCTTAGACCCCAGTTCTACACCTAAGGTCGCAGCAACTTTGGATCCCAATACAATTGACCTCGGCTTCATTTCTGAAAAAAAAGTCCCACTCACTATTTTTTTTGCAAACTGAGTGACTTGAGACTCCTCTTCTGGCTTTACTCCCATCACCCCCACAGTAGTGGAACCTCGCGCCGAGGATGCTAACCCTGAAAATACCACCCTCTCACTAACAGCCACCACACCTACTTGATCCCTCAACCACCGCCTAATTCCACCTACATCACTAATAAATAAATGGGTTGCATTATTCTCCTCAAATTTTCTAGCCGAAATAGCGAGATGACCACTATGGTACTTGATCACATTTTGAATAAGCTGATCATGAAAAGAGTCATAATAGTTCCTTAAAAAGACTAACGACATCACACCAAGCCCAATAGCATTAACGGTAATAAAAGTTCGTCGCCTATTTCTCCATATGTTTTTCCAGCAAAGTTTAAAAAAATAAACATTCATAAATTTTGTCTCTTTCTTTTTGGCTTTACCTCTAAAGTAAATCTTTCATAGACCATCCCTCAGAGAGATTTAAGGATTTTTGAGAGGAAATTCTTAAGTTCTCTTTTTCGAACCAGTGCGCCTCAATCTTTCTGTCGAAAACCACTTTTTCATAGGTCACAACAGTTTCATCTTTAGGAGCATCCACACTTTTTATTTTCATTATAGTGGGAATCACTCTGTCATCCATTTTCTTAAACCTGGAAAGTAAAAGAGTTCTTACTAACTTTCCTTTTTCATCGTAATACTCCTCCTTCACAGGAAGATTATCTAAAGTTCTTGCCCAATACCTTATCTTCCCCCAAACCACTGGAGCATTTAATTTGGGATAACATTCAATTAGATTAACTTTGTCTTTTCCGAGCGTTTCAAGGCCGATCCATCGGTGCGTATAGTCTGTTGAAAGAGAACTCAACTTCATCAAATCATCATTTGTAAAATCGCTGCCCATCCAAGACTGCAACATCACAGAGGTAGGAACGCGAACATTCTGGTCTGTTTTTGGAAAAAAATTCCACATCTGATTCCCCAGACGAAGCGATGCAATGCCCACCTCCTTCGCCGGAGATAAAATAGACACCAGTGATTTGTCTTTGCCCTGGGTCCATGACCTCAACTTTAATACTCTCTGATAAGCCTCATGGTTGATCTTCATCGTCATTACGATTTGAGTCGTCTGCCCCCTTAACAAAAGCTCCCCTTTTTCTACAATACTAGTGGGGTCCACCTTCGCTCCCCATGCTGCCAACGAGACCC
>JABMMY010000123.1 GCA_013205415.1 Deltaproteobacteria bacterium | reverse complement strand
CTCACTTGGTGCACAAACTTCAGGTTTAATAAGGCCGGGGAATTTACCATTGGCAAAGGGAAAGTCTAGGTACCCCTCTACATCTTCCCAGGTTACGGGCCCGACACCAGAGTAATCTCTCAATAGATCCTGTTCGTCGGTAGCCCCAATAGTGATCATTGAAGTCTTAGAGTCCGATTTTGTCTGTTTCAAATGATACCAGGCTGGGGGATTAGAGGCTGGAGCTCCAATATTGTGTGGCTCACTACCACCGCCTAAATTCCCAGCTGAATTAATGTGAATAATTTCTGCGGCCAATTCCACCTCACCACCTTGGCGCCATTTTCTGTAATTAGGATCGGAGTAGGGCTTAATACTCAGTGACATGCTGATGACTTTAGCTCCATTTTGAATGGCATATTGGATCGCCTCCATGATGGCTGTCTCAGATGCGTCACCCTCAAGAGAACAACAGGCCTTGAGAATCATCATTTTGGTTTTTGGAGCGACCCCAGTTTGAGTTCCTCCGTTACCGGCTCCGCCAACGATTCCGGCCGTCTGACTCCCATGTCCTTGGTCATCTTTAATAACGGCGTTGTGATGCTCAAAATTAAAACCATTTAAATCGTCGATATAACCATTGTTATCATCGTCAATCTTATTTGTAGCTTTATCTTTACCGTTTTTATCCAAACCCTGTTCTCCAGGGTTGTTCCAAATATTGGGTAGAAGATCGGGATGCGAAGTATTAGCTCCAGTATCAATTAACGCAACCAAAGATCCCTGCCCTTGAAACCCCTCTTTCCAAACTTCGGGGGCTTTTAGTTTTTCAACTCCCCACGCTATCTTGGGTTCTGCCCAAGTTCGAATGGGAGAAAATAGGGAAGAGGAGGGTTCTTTTATCTCCTCAATAGGAAATCTTTTTTCGAAATTGATACTTTCAATTTTGGAGCCACTCCATCCCTGAATTTTTTTTATCACATTAGGTGATGCAACCACTCGAAGCGAATTGGTAAGCCAAATAAAGGTGACCTCTTTGACTCCCGCATCTGAAAATAAAAAAGGGAAAGCACGTAATGCATTTGCTTTAGTAAATTTAGTTAGAATTTTTGCTAGTGCCTGTCCGCGACCTAGTTGAGTGGGGTATTGAGCTCCATTAAACTGTGATAGGTCATATTGTTCTTTGAGATGAACAATCACAGTTTCATCCAAAGAGCTCTCGGGCTCCTGGGGAGTGCCATTCGGAGCTTCTAATCCGATGGCAAACTTGGGTAATAGTAAACCAAACATAAGAGGTATTAAAACTAGCTGTTTTAGATGATTCATTTGTTATTTCCGTAGGTATTTCGAAATTAAATTTAACCCGATGGGTAAACTGTAAGTTGATGTCCTCATTACGGCAAAGGATTTTATCGTGGTAGGAAAAGTTATCAGAAACAAAAGTTAACGAGGCAGTTATAAAAAAAAGACCCCTAAAGGAATATTCCTTTAGGGGTTTAAGACTACATATAAGCGAGGGTACCTAAGCCGCTTTTTCTACCGACTTAGCTAGCCGAGTTGCGGTAGAGGTGGCCGGTGGGGCCTCTTCAACTGCTTTCAGCTGTTTTGCCCATTCTACAGGGTCATTAACTAGGGCACTTTTTAATACCTCATGAACATCCTTAGCGAGCACAAACTTACATTTTTTTCTGAGCTCTTTAGGAACCTCATCGAGGTCTTTGTGGTTACGATGTGGAACAATTAAAGTGGTAATCCCATGTCGTAACGCAGCTAGCGTTTTCTCCTTGAGTCCTCCGATAGGTAATACATGTCCTCTCAGAGTGACCTCTCCTGTCATAGCGACATCTTTTCGAACTGGGTTTCCCGTTAGTAAAGAGATTATCGCAGTCGTTAAGGTGATTCCCGCACTGGGCCCATCTTTAGGAGTGGCCCCCTGTGGAACGTGAACGTGAATCTCATATTTACTAAATACTTTTTCATCGATGCCATAACGAGAGGCTTTGCTTCGTACGTAACTCAGTGCTGCAGTGGCCGACTCCTTCATGACATCCCCTAGGGATCCCGTAAGAGTTAATCCTCCGCCATGTCGTTTCATCATGGTGACTTCAATATTGAGAATTTCTCCTCCAAATTGAGTCCATGCTAATCCGGTAGCAACGCCGATCTCATCGTGTTCTCGCTCCTCCTCCTGTAAATACTTAGGAGGCCCAAGATACTTGGGGACTGCTTGAGCTGTAATCACAATTTTAGCTAACTTCTTATCTGACGTTGCAAATTTTCTAGCGACTTTGCGGCAAATAGCTGCCACGTTTCGCTCGAGATTTCTAAGTCCCGCCTCTTGAGTATATTGATTAACGACTCTGGCGATGGCTTGATCACTGATCTCAATTTGATCAGGTTTTAATCCATTTTCTTCAATCTGTTTTGAAATTAGAAACTGTTTTGCAATTTTTAATTTCTCCTCTTGGCTGTACCCTGCCAATTGAATGACCTCCATACGGTCTCTCAAAGCTGCGGGCACAGTATCCATCAGATTGGCGGTCGCTACAAACATCACATTTGAAAGATCAAATGGGAGATTAATATAGTGATCACGAAAACTAAAGTTTTGTTCAGGATCTAACACTTCAAGAAGTGCTGCTGAAGGGTCTCCTCTAAAATCGGAGCCTAACTTGTCAATTTCATCTAGCATAAACATCGGATTATTACTTTCCGCCTGTTTTAAGCTTTGAACGATTCGACCCGGCATGGCACCTACATAAGTTTTTCTGTGTCCTCTGACATCGGCTTCATCTCGAATTCCGCCTAATGAGATACGAACGAATTTTCTTCCCATGGCTCGAGCAATCGATTTTCCAAGTGAGGTTTTTCCTACTCCTGGAGGGCCGACGAAACAGAGAATAGGTCCTTTAGTTTTACTTTTTAATTTTCTAACGGCTAGAAACTCTAAGATTCTTTCCTTGATCTTTTTAAGATCAAAGTGATCTTCATCTAATATTTTTTGAGCATGGACTAGATCTAAACAATCTTCAGTTGATTTACTCCAAGGCAGATCAACAAGCCAATCTAAGTAATTCGCGGGAACATCCGCCATCTGAAGTCCTTTGTG
>JABMMY010000122.1 GCA_013205415.1 Deltaproteobacteria bacterium | reverse complement strand
TGCACCCCCTGTCGTGAAGGCACAGGCTGGCTTTATAAGATGATTAAAAAAATAGGCCGAGGTGAGGCTACCTCCGCAGATTTAGAATCTCTAAAAAAGACAGCAAAGAGCATGATGGGCACTACTATCTGTGCTTTATCGGATGCAGCGGCGATGCCGGTGTTAGGTTTTATTAATAAGTTTCCTGAGGAGTTTCAAGCTCACTTAGATCAAAAAGGCTGCCCAATGAAACAGTGTGGAGGGTCTACCCATTGAGTGACAAACCCCAAGAAATTAATTTAAGCGTCAATGGAACGGCGATTATTGCAAAGCCTGGAATGACCGTATTTCAGGCGGCGCAGACCGCCGGAATTTTTATTCCCCATTATTGTTATCACCCAGATCTTTCTATCGCGGGTGTCTGTCGAATGTGCATGTGTGAGATAGAGAAAAATCCACGACTTCAGATATCCTGTAATACGATGGCGACCGAAGGGATGGTAGTAAGAACCGATACCGATAAGGTGAAGGACATTGTGCAATCGGTGTTGGAACTGCATTTGATTAATCATCCCTTAGATTGTCCTATCTGCGATAAGGCGGGTGAGTGCAAGCTTCAAGATTATTATCAAGAGTATGGTCTTTATAAAAGTAGAATTGAATATGAGACTAAAAACCATAAGCCTAAGGCCGTAGACATTGGAACTATTATTTTAGACGACGAGAGATGCATTCTTTGCACTCGGTGTGTGCGTTTTACTGCTGAGGTTACTAAAACCCATGAACTAGGAATTTTTAATCGTGGCGATCGTAGTATTCTTAGAACCTACGATGACAAACCCTTGCGCAATGATTACACCGGAAATTTAGCCGACATTTGTCCGGTGGGGGCCTTAACGGCTAAAGAATTTCGCTTTAAACAAAGGGTATGGTTTTTAGAACGTAATGATTCGATCTGCACTCAGTGTGCTAGAGGTTGCAACGTAACGGTGTCGGTGAATCCTCAAACTACAAAACTCTATCGTGTGGAGCCCAGAAGAAATCCTACAGTGAATCAAAGCTGGATGTGTGATACGGGAAGATGGAACACCCATTATGTGAGTGATGCTAGTCGTATGACTAGCCCTCAAAAGCGGGTGAATGGAAAAGATATTGAAGAGACCTGGGAAACTTTTTTCAAGGTGATGAGCTCTAATATTCAATCGGCCCCTAAAAAAGTATTGGTCGGGCTTTCTACCTATTTAACGACGGAAGAGATGGCGGATTGTTTAGAGGTGTTTTCCGGTTTAGGTGTCACCCATTTTACCTGGATAGTAGATGAGAAAACGGTTGAAGATAGAAAGGCCTATGATGGTATTTTAAAACACCATGATCAGACTCCCAATGCGGCCGGATTTTTACAGCTCATGGAGACCACTAAAACCTCCTGGTTGAAACATGAAGAGGTGATTAAAAAACTTCAGGCTAAAGAGTTTGACCATTTTCTGCTTTTAGGTCTTGAAGGGGTCACGATGCCTGGAGCTGCTGAACTTCTTATTAAGACTCCTAAAGAAACTTCACTTACCGTGCATGCCACGACTCGTGTGGCGTTGTTTGAAAAGGCCACTTGGCTGATTCCTAATGCCTCCAGTTTTGAAAAATCTGGAACGATGGTGAATGCATTAGGGCTGATGCAAAGGCTGGTGGCCTCGATGCCTTGGCAATTTACCTCGCGAGATTCCCATGGTGTGGTATTTGGAATTAAAGAGGGCAATGATCGCGCCGTATCTCCAACGGGAAGATTTCAAACTGTGTTTAAACGTCTTTCCGATGAAGCTATTTTTCCGGGGGCCAGAATGGACTGGAAAAAAATGCCGGCATCGGGAGTTAATATCGGAGTGGTAGGAAGGGCCGAGGGAATTAAATATGCAAAAGGTTAAATACTCACTTCCTATTTCTCAGCGGGTCTATTTAATTGCTATTTTAAAAGGGATGATGGTGACCGGCCGTCATTTTTTAAGAAATCTATTTCGCCCAGGGCAAATGCCCACGATTAACTATCCAGAGATAAAAAGAAAATATTCCTCCAGGTTTCGTGGATTGCAAATTCTTACCGTGAAGGAAAATGGGGAGCTTCGCTGTACGGCCTGTATGCTGTGTGCCACGGCATGTCCTGCCGCCTGCATTCACATTACCGCAGCCGAGCATCCCGATCCTAGGGTTGAAAAGTTTCCATTAGAATTTAATATCGACATGCTTCGGTGTGTGTTCTGCGGGATGTGTGAAGAGGCATGCCCTGTCGATGCCATTCGCATGGGCCCCACCTATGAACTCGCAAATTTTGATCGTAGTGATTTTATTTTTACGAAAGAGGAATTGGTGAAGCACGGTAATTTCACTCAGAGTAAAGTAAAACATCATTAAATAGTATTCAAAGAAATTTACCTGCACCAAACCATCGCTACTGGGATCTCACTTAAGGGGAGCCTTTTTTACTAGCACAAAGATCTGCAATACAATCTGCCCGCAGTATTAATAAGTAAAAACAGCACACCTACTGCGGACTTTACTGTAAATCCCGCATAACACGCGGTTCCAGGAATACCGTGTCTACAACAGGGTATAGATAGGTGCGAAGCTTAAATTCAAATTTGTTTCAATGGACTCTCGGTCTTGCAAACAAACTCCCGATCCCCCAAAGGCTTTTAAAAATAGGTGCATACTTTTTAGGCTGCCCGATTTTCCACTTTTTACTTCAATTGGAATAATCTTCCCATTACGTACGATGAGATAATCAACCTCAGCCGAAGCACTCTTTTCAGTCCGCATCCAAAAATAGACCTTTCTATTTTCACTCGCAGACACCGATTCGGCTAACAACTGTTGTCCTACAAACTGCTCAGCCAGTTGCCCATGATACAGATTTAAAAGGTCGTCAGAACTATCGTAGTTCGAAATATTGCGCCCAACAGCACGTTGTCCCAGACCAATGTCTAAAAAAACAATCTTAAATTGCTTGTCATTGGCCGATGCCCCCAATGGCAATCCTTGCGGATTTACATTGCGGACCAGGTGAATAACCATGGCTTGCTCCAATAACTGGAGAGACTTTTTCGTTCGTTTCACGTCCTCCCCAACCATCAATTGGCTATATTTAATTTGCTTCCCCACTTGATTAAAGAGACGTGTAAAAGTTTCTCCACAATTTAATAATTGTTTTTCCCCCTTAGCATACTTTCGAATATCATCGCCATAACTTTGGAGCAAATCCTCATGAATATTAGCGACATCAAGAAAGGAACCCGTTTCTTTGTAGGTACTCACCGCCTTAGGCATCCCCCCCACAAGAAAATAGTCTCTGAGTGATCCTCTCAGTTTGTCGGTAGCTATTACATTAGGCTCGATATGCCTCCCAAATGGAAAGTGAGGAATAAATTCAATTAATGCCTCATCTCCCATGGCTCGCAAGTATTCGGTAAAGGAAAGCGGATACATAAATTCAGAATGGATTCTACCTACGGGAAAGGAAATTTCATCAAGTACAAATTCCAACAAACTACCGGCAGCAATCATGTGGAGTTCTGGAATCTCTTCATAAAAATACCTAAGTGAGCTCAGGGCTTTCGGGCACTGCTGGATTTCATCGAAAAACAGGATACTTTTTCCAGCCTCTATCTTCGTTTTTGAGTGCAGTTCAAGTCCTCTGATAATTCTTTTGGGATCAAGATTCTGTTCGAAAAGTCGATGCAGCTCAGGCTGCCTCTCAAAATTGATCTCAACAGAGTGCTTAAAGGTGGAGCAAAGACTTCTGGCTGTCGCCGTTTTTCCGATTTGACGCGCACCACGAAGAAGCAGTGGCTTGCGCGTAGTTGATCTCTTCCAACCGATTAGAGTTGAGTCAATATTTCTAGTAAGATAGTTCATATTACAACGCTTTCCCTCTTTATCTTATCGGATTTAAATACAAAAACACAAGGGTGTTTTTGGGTTTGTAAGCCATAAAGGAAGGGTAGGGTTGCTTTTATTGATGAAAAAGATGTTGTCTCAGGCAAAATAGTTAAAAAAATTCTCCGTTGGATGCACGCCCTGTTTACATTTTCATGCGACAACTTTCCTGACCGAGGGGGTGAAGAGGCATGCCCTGTCGATGCCATTCGCATGGGCCCCACCTATGAACTCGCAAATTTTGATCGTAGTGATTTTATTTTTACGAAAGAGGAATTGGTGAAGCACGGTAATTTC
>JABMMY010000121.1 GCA_013205415.1 Deltaproteobacteria bacterium | reverse complement strand
GCCTAAAGATGTCCGCCAAATAGGCAATTAATTTCGCCGCTGGCCCTAACCCTTCAATCCTCCTCTTGCCTACTGGCCCATCTATCGAGGGCAGGAAGGTGGACGGTGGAGAGATTCCAAAGCGCATTAAAATTGACAAGGGCAGATTGCATCGCCGGATCAACTCCCGATTCTAGAATAGCCTTCTGGTCCGATTTTTGTTGCGTAGCCATTACCGCCAACACAAATCGGGGAAATTTTTCTTCAATATCTTTATCTTTAACCAGGCCTCTATTTACCACCTCCTGTAACCACCTTGGTTGAATAGAGGCTGCTTGAAGATTTAATATTAATGCTACCCATGGCTCAAAAGTTTTCAGCTTTCGTTCATTAAATATTCCCACCTTAGTTTTTCCTACAAGCACCCGTTGACGAGCCTCTTGCCAAGCCTCAATAAAAACCTCCTGGACCGCAACCGCAACTATGGGATGAACCTCTGCACATTCCATTATTTTTTCTCTATTTACTTTCGGTAGATCTATAGCCTGGGAGGTTAAGCTAAGAGCAAAGGCTGTCGCCAAGGCGGTTTGTGCAGAGGAGGCCGCGGCAACCTCTACTACCCCCTTCCAAAGATTTTTTAATGAGCTCTCGGCTAAATCTTTACCCCCCAAGAGTACCTTCAAGGCCTCATTGAGCTCCTGGGTACCCGGTTCGATGGAAGGGCTGTATCCCACAGAGGCGTTTGCTGCTAAAAAAGCGGCCTTCAAAAGATTGTTCTGTTCGTCGATCGTATATTGGTCAATAGACTGCTTCACCCCTCGATTAAAGGCGCCCGCCGAACTATTAAAGGCCAACGAAAAGATTTCCATCTCTCTAGCTGCTAGAGCCAAACCTGCCAAAACCTTTCCGAGGGAATCACTTTGAGAATTGATAGCCATCTCCTCAACATTCCTCGATAGCTCGGCTACAATCAAAGGCTCATCGGCCCCAAAATTTTTTAAGGTAGATAGTATATCAACCGCGGGGGCAAGATTAGTTCCCTCCCTCAGCCCTTTTTTCTGTGCGAACTCTTGAGACATTAATTCCTGAGTTATCAGATAGGATAAGGTAGATCTCGCGGCCTTGGGACTCAATAGGGCCAGTTGTCCCAAGACAGGAAGGATTTCACTGTTAGAGAGAGAATAGTTTCGCAACGTAGCCGCCACATTTTTCTGAATAATATTGTCCATTCTTCCCCGACTATCGATAGTCAAATTAGAATATCCCACTGAAAAATTATCCAGATGAAATGGCATCTTATTAAAATTAATCCCCTGTGACATTTCATTCGCCACAATAGATTTACTGTAAAGGCTACATGAGGGAGCCGCGACCAAGTTTACGACCGAAGAAAAATTATAACTTTCGCCATTCGCAAATTTTGCAATATCCCCTGGATTAACCGAGCACTCCCCACCGCCGACCCCATTGCTTTTCGGGTTTTTTTCCCGCTTTCCAAATTCAGTATTCTCCTTGCTATTTTTTTTCCCCTCATCATCATGGGAATCTTTACTCTCTCCCATTCCATGAGGTTCAAATAAAAATGCGAGGGCCAGAAGTAAAAGAGAGCCCCCTTTAATTTTGTATTTTTTTGTCATGTCATATCCCTAAACTCTCTTTTACTTTTGAAAGATAATTTTAAATTCTTTCTCACGCCCTGTTTTTACCTTCTCCTTTTTTACCGCCTCTTTCTCACCGAAAAACAGTTCAAAGGCTGTTCTCTTTTCTTTTGAAGAACCCTTGATTTCCGAAGTCACCGCTGAGGACACCTGTCGTTCCTTTATTTTCTCCCCTTCGTTTAAATTAATATTAACGTTTCGTTCCGATGAAGTGGTCGTTTCTGCCTTTCGAATCGCTACGACCCTCCAATAAAATTCCCCAGGTGCTTCAAACAATACGATCCCACTATCCTGTAGCCCCTTTTTTTTTATTAAAGATGCAAACCCACTTGTAGTTGAGATCTCCAAGACATACTCGATATTTTCCAATGGAATAGGATGCCAATTAAAATCGACCCAGGAATTAGACGAATACAAATAGGTTTTCGCATTCACAGGGGTTTTTAAT
>JABMMY010000120.1 GCA_013205415.1 Deltaproteobacteria bacterium | reverse complement strand
GCCCTCTTTTTTAAAAAAGTCGGTGTCCACGCAATATCGGCCGGAGATTATTTTCGATGGAGGTATTTTTTTTGAAAGATAAAAATCCTCCGTCTTTTTTCCAATAGAAATAAAACGGGTCACCCCCTTTAAAAAGAGGTTCTGTAGAGGTGTGGTAATAGCTCTTCGTAACCAAGAACTATTTGAAGTGAAGGTTTCTCCAACAAAAATAAGAGATATTCCTAATCGACTACAGAGAAACCGTAAAATCCAATGTTCCTTTAAGTAATAGCCGTAAACTAAAATCGCTTCAGGTTTCTCAATGATAAGAAGTGATTTTAACCTATTAAAAAGAGGCCAAAACTTTAAAACATCTGTATTTAACGTTTCATTTAGGTACCCCTCATAAAGGTTGAGTCCCCAAGGCAATGCTTTAGCCTTTCCCACCTCATGAAACCACCACTTACCACCATCAAAATTGGAGTTAAAAAAGTAAACCTTCAGCGAAGGTAGTTTTTTAGCCAAGGCCCGAAAAACGGGGGCTCGGTATTGAATAGGATGGGTATCAAAGATAATGAGTTTGGAATGAATTTCCATGGCGTAATAACTATCTTACCTCGTTCTCGACAAATCACCACTCGGTTTGTACACTCTTAATTATGCATTCTATCGAAACGGCCAATGTACTTTTGTGTTTATTAGGAATTGTCCTGACTATTTCAGGCCCCTACATTCTTTATCGGACTGTCATTGGAGTTAGAGCAAGGCGTCTAGAAGATCCCAAGGCTAGCCTACAAATTTTTAGTAACTTTTTAAACCTGATTATCGCGGTCCTGTTTTTATTGGGCGGAATCTTGTTTATAGTTAATAATCTTAAAGGAAATCCTTTGGAATGAGTGGAGGTTCCTCCAAACCCAGGGGTATCGGTCTTTATCCAGAAGTATTAATGCGTCACATTAAATATGTTTTTTAGTGAACAGCATTCTATTTTGGTGCGCTGCGATTGTTTGTACTCGGTTAGTTTAAGGAGTCTACCTTTTCTTTCCTTGGCGATAGCAAGGCTAAATGGTAGAAACCGTGTTCCTTTTATTTTGAATTTGGAGAATTTTTCATGTCGGTCGGATTAACACTGGTAGGATCAATTTTAGCTACGTTTGGCTTTTTTGCTACAGTTTATGGGGTTGTTCTTTTGTTAACAGAAGGACGAAAGGTCAAAGCTAAGCCTCGTTTGGGTTTAGCCTCTGGGGTGGGTCCTGGCTCTTTAAGTGTTTGGGTGGATTGGGATACGAGTCTCTTTGCCATGCAGATCTATCGACTCCGTATTTCCCATGTGAGCCCAGAGCGTAAATCCAAAGAGGGTACTTTTACGGTCACCTTTGATAGTCCTCAAACTCAGCCCTTTATTCAGCCCATTGAAATGCCAGATTCTTTTAGAGCGATGCTAGATGGCAATACTAATGATCGGTCATTATTTACCTTTGAGTTTAGAACGGTAGATGAAATGTCTCTCTTTTTAAATTCTAATTTAAGAAAAGTAAAAAAAGTTTATCAAGGAATTAAAAGAACAAAGTTAAACATCACTCACGTACTACCGCTTTCAAAACAGGATCCTGCTACTATTTTTTCTCTTGATTTTGAAGAGCTTCAGGCCAGAAAAAATCGAATGAAGGGATTAGAGGTTGCTGCAAAGGCTAAAGCGGCTAAAGCAGCTCTTGCAAAACCGGTTGTGGCCCCCGCACCTGCTATAACGACGGTACCTAAAGTAGCAGAGGTGGTGGCTGCTCCAGAAAAGGTTGAGGCCAAAGCGCCACTTGCAAAGCCAATCCCTCCAGTAGAAAAAATTGAAGCTAAGGAGATGGCTAAACCGATTCCCGTCGTCACAACACCCAAAACTGAAGTGATTACGCAGGATAAAGCACCGGCTCCAATAGCCCCGTCTAAAGTTGAAGCGATGCCACAGGATAAGATTCCACCCATTAAAAACGAAGCTTCAACACCTGCTAAGTCTGTGCGAGATTTGGTTTCTGCAAGTAATAAGAATCAACCCGAATAGGAGTGGTTATGTCGGATAAAAAAGAGGAGACATTTAAAGTAACCGATAAGCGTTCTAGCTCGGGAACTCAGGATGTCGCTACGGAAAAGACAGCAGAAGGGGATGGCTTTACGATGAAAAGCACAAAAGAGGAGGCCCCTAATGAAATTGATTTTTCTACCTTGGTATATTCTTTCGCAACCGGAGCTTTAATTTCTATGGGGTTAGCACCAGATCCCAATACAAAAAAGGTGCAAAAAAATAGTGTAATGGCTAAACAAAATATAGAAATATTAGTGATGCTTCAAAATAAAACAAAAGGAAATTTATCGGTAGATGAAGCTAAATTTTTAGAAAATATTTTGATGGAGGTAAGATTGAGATTTGTGGAGACCAGCCGTTAGAAAGCAAAGCCAATATCAACTATAAGAGATGGAATAAAACCATTAAAGGCAAGACCCGTATTTGTACTCGTAAAAATATATTGTCCGCCTACAGCAAATCCAAAATTTAATTTTTCATTTTTAAAAAAGCGGCGTCCAAAGCTGGCGCCTATTGCAGGGGCTACATTACTGTCCTCAGTTCCATTATAGGAGGCGGTGAGTCCGTAAATTCCTAAGCCTGCCTTTCCCCAGTAACCATTGAAAGGGTCTTCGGTATAATAGTGATAGTTGAAAAAGCATCCGGTTCCCTTTAAAGACCCCTCACCAACAGAATAGTTCATAAAAAGGGGCATTACCCCCACAGCTGAGTGGGTTGAAAAACTTTGTTGATACTCCAACGTTGGAAAAATTAAATTAAAGCCCACGGTCAGATTGCTGGTAGGTAGAAAAGGCTTTGTTGTAATTAATTGATTATAAGGGGTACTAGTTCCAGCATTGCTGATCGTCCCTGCTGTCTCCTTAAAGGAATCTATAACGCGTAATTCTGAAGCGAGTTGGCGGATATTTAATTTGGGATTTCTATCGACGAGTCGAACGGCATCCCCTTTTTCTGGAAATGGAAAATTAAAGGTTAATTGAAGGTGATCTCCAGTCTCATTTGAGATCTCATCTCGTGACAGCTCTTCAGCTTCAAAGGAAATTTGCACTGTAGCTAATTGGGTATCGGTAGCGATGACGATTCCGCAAGCGATATCCTTTTTATCTCTTGTGACACAAATACTGTCCTCTATTCCCCATGGAGCGGAATTATCGTGCGTAATGGTAAGTGTTTTTTCTTTGGAATCGCTTGATCTTACTTCAGAGAAAAATTCAGGGGGTTCTTGGGCTTTAAGATTTGTAGTTAGTAAAAATCCTAGAAATAAGACTAAACCCCTCTTCATAGTCTACTTATCGAGTGAAAAGCTGGATTTATTGAGCTATTAAGGCAGATCTAAGAGTTTTTTTGTCTCTTCTGGACTCGCAATGTCACGGCCCAACTCTATTGCGATGCGTTTAATTCGAGACACAAGTTCGGCATTACTTGAGGCAAGCCTTCCTTTTTCATAATAAATATTATCTTCAAGTCCTACGCGAACATTCCCTCCCATTAATAGGGCGTGTGTGGCCAGGGGTAGTTCGAATCGTCCAATTCCAGCTACGCCCCATGTCGAATTTTGGGGTAAATGCTGGACTAAATAGACAAGAGCAGAAATATCTCCGAGCATAGCACCAGGAACACCCAAGACAAATTGGCAATGATAAGGAGGCGTGATCTCATTTTCTTTGATGAGTTTTTTTAAATTATCAAGATGACCTGCATCGTAAATTTCAAATTCAGGAACCACCTGATATTTTTTAAAGGCCCTGGCCAAAGCCCTCATATCAGAAAAGGTATTCACAAAAATATCTTCACCAAAATTCATGGTTCCTAAATTAAAGGAGGCCATGTCGGGCTTAAGTGCAAGTGAAGCGATTCGATTTTCTATTTTTTCCCCAACAGCGCCGCCAGTTGAAAATTGAATGATAGGCCTTTGGTGGCATTTTTTTAGAATGGCATCAACCGATCGTTGAAAGTGTTCTAGTTTTTGACTTGGATTTCCTTCGTCATCTCTCACATGTAAATGAATGATTGAAGCTCCAGCACGGACAGAGTCACAGGAGTCTTTTGCCTGTTCCTCTGGTGTGATGGGTAGGGCAGGACATATTTTTTTATTAAGTTCAGCCCCTGTGATAGCCACGGTCAAAATAAGTTTTTCCATAGCATTACTTTACACGACTTAATTAGAAGACGAAATCAGAAGTGAAATGAGATAATAAATTAGAGTTGCTTAGCGAGCGTCATACTTTCTACGTGTTTCTTGAAAATGGTATCTAGAGCTTTAGAAATATTAGGTGATTCATTAAGTTGAGCGAGTGAGAAACTGATACTTTCAATCGTTGATAAACACTCAATACGCGGTTGTTTTCTGAGTGTTCCCCAATCTGACGGAATCGTAGGATTTAAAACAATTCTTTTTAATTTAAGTAACCACGAGTTTCGCCACCACAGGGTTTTAGATTGTTTCCAATTACCATCTAAAATAACAATTCCTTTAATCAGCTCCTTGGAAACTGGGGCCCCCTTCTGAGTGACGACTTGAAAAGGAAGGGGAGGTAATTTTTTGGAGGTTTTAAGGGTTCCTAAAAATAAAACCGCCCAATCCTTAGACTCGGCGGGATGACCTAAAGCCGCTGAGAGAGATCTCCAATTTAATCCCACTCGGTGAGTCGATCCTTTTAAGGTCGCAGAGGCCAAGCGAGCCGTCGTCAGTGGATTTCTAGCCTCTTGAGGGTGCTGAAGGATTAAAACCTGTATTTTAGTCGATTGGGTTTTAATGTCTCGGCAAAGGCATAACTCTAAGGACCTCCAACATTCTGGGCATTTAGACTTAGAGATAGATGTTTCCATTTGAGCGGCATTTAATAGCATGAAAAAAGTACTTGTTCCTAGTGATAATTTAACTCGACTAGTTAGGTTTATGGTATACATTGCCCGTTCATTAAAAATACCTAGGTAAGATTATGAGAATAAACGATAAAATTCGAAACATTGCAATTATTGCCCACGTGGATCATGGCAAAACCACTTTAGTAGATGGAATGCTTTGGCAGAGTGGGACCTTTCGCCAAAATCAGACCGTAGCTGAGCGAGCTATGGATAGTATCGATATTGAGCGTGAGCGGGGTATCACTCTTGTCTCTAAGAATTGTACTATTCAGTACAAAGGGACTCGAATTAATATTGTGGACACCCCAGGCCATGCCGATTTCGGAGGCGAAGTAGAACGGGCACTTCAGATGGTGGACGGAGCTCTACTTTTAGTAGATGCCGCAGAAGGACCCTTACCCCAGACCCGTTTTGTATTGAAGCATGCGCTTGAACTGAATCACAAAATTATTGTAGTCATTAACAAGATCGATCGTGCTGATGCTAGACCTCAAGAGGTTCTAGACGAAATTTATAATTTATTTTTAGATTTAGATGTCAAAGATGATCAATTCGATTTTCCTATTGTTTATACGAATGCTAGAAAACGAATTGCCGTAAAGTCTCCGGAAGAGGCTGATCAGGCTACCGATCTTTCTTTTCTTTTTGATACTGTTTTATCCTATGTTCCAGGACCCACTATTGAAGATGAGGGTCTTAGAATGCTAATTTCAAATACAAGCTACAGTGACTATTTAGGAAGATTAGCAGCAGGTAAGGTTCACGCAGGAAAAATTCAGGTTGGAGACAAAGTTGTTCTTTCTCAAGAAAATGGAATGTCTACCGAAACAAAAATTACAGCGTTATTTGCTTATGAAGGCATGGCAACGGTTCCTATTGAAACGGCATCTGCTGGGGATATCGTCGTTGTGGCTGGAATTGAGGAGTTAAAGATTGGGGATTCTATTTGTGATCCCATCAATCCTCGACCTCTCCCTCGAATTGAGATTGAGCAACCCACTATTTCCATTGAACTCATTGTAAACAGTTCTCCATTCGCAGGAATCGACGGGAAACGTTTGACCTCTCGAGTGTTGTGGGATCGTTTAGAAAGAGAATTAAGGACTAACGTTTCTATTCAAGCTGAAAAAACAAATTCCTCAGACACTATTTTATTACGTGGTAGAGGAGAATTACAGTTTGCGGTTTTAGCCGAGCAAATGAGACGTGAGGGATATGAGTTCATGTTAGGGCGCCCCAAAGTTATTACAAGGCATAATAATGGTCAGCTAGAGGAGCCATTAGAGCATGTGGTAATGGATGTCCCTGAATCTTGTATTGGAGTTGTAACGGAAAGATTAGGAACTCGAAAAGGGGAGATGACCAATCTTCAAAAAATGGGAGCGGGTCGAGTTCGTTTAGAATTTGATATTGCCTCTCGTGCTTTGATTGGGTACCGCTCAGAGTTTTTAAATGACACTCGCGGAAGTGGTCTTATGAGTTCCTATCTCTCGGGATATGTACCTTTCAAAGGGCATATCATTGATCGTGTCAATGGAGCGATGGTGGCCGACAGATCTGGAAAAACAACACCCTATGCGCTGTTTAATTTACAGCCTCGCGGGAAGTTGATTGTGCCTCCGGTCATTGAAGTTTATGAGGGTATGGTAGTCGGAGAAAATAGTAAGCAGAACGATATTAACGTCAATGTGTGTCGTGAGAAGAAGCTAACTAATATTCGTGCCGCAGGGAGTGATGAAAATATCATTTTAGTTCCCGTACAGCCTCTGACTATTGATGGTTCTATCGCTTGGATTGCAGATGATGAAGTGGTTGAGGTCACACCTAATCACATTAGGATCCGCAAACGAGTTTTAGATCAGAACAAACGGTCTATTATTCGTGTTCCAAAAGAGACCGAAAAAGATGACGCGTAGTTTCTGAGCTTAATACATTTACTTGGCTGTATCTTGCTTCCTGACAGGCAGAACTCTATACTTAGAGCTCTGTAATTCTAAATACATTTTAGACCTAGGAAGTTTATGTCGCAGATTCAAGATCTCAAAACACTTGTTGGGCAGCTTTTTATTGTGGGCTTCGATGGATTATCTGTTCCCGCAGACTTTAAAAAAGCGATCAAAGAACACCATCTTGGTGGGACCCTTTATTTTAAAAGAAATGTAGAATCCTCGTCACAATTAGCAGAGCTATCTAATGAATTACAGTTTGATTGTCGTCTTGCTGATGCGCCCTTTCTTTTTATTTCCATTGATCATGAAGGTGGTAGGGTAAATCGTTTGGGAAAACCCTTTACCGTCTTTCCGGGTAATGAAAATTTAGGTTTCATTAATTCTCCTAAAATGGCTTTTCAATTTGGTGCAATCATTGCCAAAGAGCTAAAGGCTGTGGGGATTAACTTAAATTTTGCTCCTGTAGTGGATGTAAATACCAATCCCGATAATCCCGTGATGAAAGGAAGAATGTTTTCCTCCGATCCTGAAGTTTGTGGAAAAATAGGGTCTGCAGTATGTCGAGGAATTCAAAAACAGGGAGTGGCAGCGGTTGCCAAGCATTTTCCTGGTCATGGAGACACTAAAATAGATTCGCATTTTGAACTACCTAAAATTGAAAGGTCGTTAGCAAAACTTGAAGAACTAGAGCTGATTCCTTTTAAGAGACTCGCAAAAAGTCGTGTTGAGGGAATTATGACGGCGCACATTTTAAACCAGGCCATTGATCCAGATTATCCAGCTACTTTATCAGAAAAAACTATTGAGCCGATTTTGAGACGCGGGCTAAGATATTCCAAACTTATTTTTACCGATGATATGGAAATGAAAGCCATTACCGATCATTATGGAGCAGACCAAGCTGCGGTATTAGCCGTTAAAGCCGGTTGTGATGTTTTGATCTATCGAGGAGATAACGGATTTCCAGAAGGGCCTATGGAAGCGATAATTAAAGCCATAGAGAGCAAAAAAATTAGCAGAGATCAAATTGAGCTTTCTGTAGCAAGAGTTTTAAATTGCAAAAAAAACTATGCAACTTTAGAGGGGCCCATTGATGTGACACAGGTCAATGAGGCTATCGGACTTCCTGAACATCTATATCTTGCAGAGATGATTATGAAAAAAGAGAGATTAGAGAATTTAGATGCTGAGGAAACAGAGTTTTAGCCAGTTTTCTTTTGTAAAAATAGTGTGGTTTGGGCTTGGGCTTTTTCAAATAAATTTAATACAACCTCAATAAGCTTGGGATATACAGAGCCCACTTCCTGTGTAGACAACCCTAATAAAATAGCGAGACTATTTCTTAAGATCATAGAATCTATCCCTTGAGTCGGTCTTAGATCGCCACTCGTTCCGCCAGGCCATACGTTGTGCAACGTCAGTAGTTGATTATTTTTTCTTGAAAGCTGAAACGTAACTTTGTCCTGACGAAAACTGAGATTGAAGTTGGCAAGCCCTTGAGAATCTAGACCATTCCAGTCTACTTCAACAGGGATTGGGCCTTCAAAGCTCAAGTAATCTGGAAGCTCATTTTCAAAGCCCTCCGATTCAAGTTTTTCGAGATAAATAATAGCGGCACCCGCTCGAATCCAAGGAATAATATCTTTTAAAAAGGACAGCACCTGAGTGTGTTCGTGAGTGAATTGATATCCCAACTTTTCATTTTCGGAGTAACGTTTCTCGATTTGGCATCGAACAGAACGATTTAGAAAGTGAAACTCAATCGTTTGAATAGCTCCATTTTCAGAGGCGTTAGCGAGCTGTCTTAGTAGTTGAGGTTGGGTAGGAATCGGAGCGAGACTAAACCCACCATAAGACAGTTCTGTCACTATTCCAACATTCGTACCACTTTGAGAGATAAAACAGAGACGATCATTATTTATTTTAAACCGATGATATAGTCTTAATTCGTCGAAGGAGATCATAATTTATTTTCTGGCAGCCACAAAATATTGTGCGCCCAATGGAATTTGGCCTAAAAACTTGTGTTCGATATGCCGTAATTGTCTATTTTTAAAAGGCAGAATTAAAGTGAATTTAGATTCTACGATCTGAAAGCTATTGCTTTGCACAAGATTTTCGCATGCAGACTTACGTAACAGGACGGCATCTTTATCAAATTCACATCGAGAAACAATATATTGAGTTAAGGGATTAAAGGGATTGTGTTCATAAATAAGTAGAATCCCATTGGGCTTTAGTAACCGGTAAATATCCTTCATAAAAAAATTTCGTGATTCTGGCTGAATATGATGAAGAACGCAAAATGCGAGTGCCACATCGAAACTTTGATCAGATACCGGAATGGGTCTGTTTTCCTTGGAATGAATAAAACGGCTACGAGGGCAGGATTTTTTTGCCTTTTCCAATGATGTTCCGCTGAGATCGGTTCCCGTTACCTGTGAAAATATAGGCTCAACTCGTCTAGTCACCTCTCCATTTCCACACCCGATATCAATCAAGGAACTACTTTTGGGATCTAGTGGAATGGCTTTACATATTCTAAGTAATTGTTCAATTTTTTCATCGGCAAAAAAGTCATTTGTTTTTCCTGATACCGTCAATATAGAGTTCAGATGCTGTTCATAGGTGGGACTATGACGATTAAAAACATCTTCATTAGGGATCATGATTGTATTATTCCTTTGATAGTATCGGCGATTTAGATTGCACCAGGTAAAGAGGTTTTCCCATGGAGATGGAGAGAATTAAACCTACATATTCTGCTAAAATTCCAACCGCTAACATGAGAACCCCAAAAAGGAATGAAATAAGAATAAAAAGAGAGGTCCATCCCTGGACCGGTACGTTACCTGTTATGTATTGATAAAAAGCATAGCTCATCAGTCCGCCGCTTAAAAAAATAGTAAAAACGCCCATTAGTGAAATAGCTCTTAACGGCGTTCCTGGAGAGGAAAGAACAAGTCGTTTAAAGTGAGCCAATAGTCGAAAAGGGCTGTAACTTTTAGAGGGGCGCCACTCCTTGCGTAAAGTTACCTCATAGCATCCTGAGGTTAAGGTTACCCACTGCAGGGCGACATCTAAATAAACACCAGCTCCACAATAGGCCGATAGATTTCTTCCTACATCTCCGCGAATTAGGCGAAAACTACTAAAGTCATTTCTGTTTTCATTGCCTAAAAAGAATTTAAAAAACCAATGAGCCAACCGGCTTGTTGAGTTTCTTAATGCGTGATGAGGTGCTTTGTTTTTTGCAAGCCCATAGACCAATTGATAGTTACTTTGGATAGCAGTATTAAGAAGCGATGTGATCTCCGACGGATTATGTAGCCCATCTTCATCAAGGGTTGCAATCCAATCGCCTCGAGATCTTGCTACGCCAGCAAGTGTGGCTGCATGTTGGCCAAAATTTCTAGAAAGCCAAACGGTGCGAATAATAGGATTGGAATCTGCTAGCTCCTGCATCACTTTTGCAGAATTATCCTGAGCTCCATCCCAGACTAATAATATTTCAATCACACGCAGGATGGTTTTATCTGTGTTGTTATTATTTAATTCTAAAATTTCTGCGACTAAGGTTTTTAAGGTTTTTTCTCCCTTAAAAACAGGAATGACTACGGAGATAGTATGGGGCATAGCCAACACCTCTGGATGACCTGTTTGCCTATCCACAGGAGTCATATCAGAAATTGCTTGGATTTGAGACATGAAGCCCTTTATAAAATAAAAAAAATAAGGAGATACGAGATGAGAGTTCTTACCCGTTAATGATATCTTTAATCCCAGGACGATACAATACAAGGTGCAAAATTGCCGCATGATTACAACACTACGCAGCTTTATTACCCCTTGTAAAATTCCACCCCAACCCTATTAATATGATCAATAAGCCCTGGGTTATCAATCTGCGAGTAAAGAGAAAGATCTACTTTGTAAGGTAAAAGTAGGTCGTCGATTTCGGTTTCAATTTTTAGCAACTGAGTCAATGATAAAGAATCTGAAAAAATCGTAAGATCGATGTCTGAGCCCAGCTTATAATTTTGCATCGCCCGAGAACCGTACAAGACAACTTTTTTGATTTCTGAATACCGTCCAAAAACTTCCTTTAGCTTCGCAACAACATCGGCAGAAAGACCTGCGTTAATAGAATTCACCGTTTCGAAATCTCAGTCATCTTTTCAAAAAAAGCGCTAAACAAAACCGCATATTCATTTTGAATTTTGTTAACAATTTCTTCTGCGATGGCTTTATTATAAGTGTGCGCCGTTTGATTCCTGCTCTTTATCATTTCCATCCATCTCTCTCCCTCTTGAATGAGACCCTTCTGGAAGGCTTCCCTAGTGGCATCTCGAGAGCCCGTAATCGAGATGGTTCCTTGATATTCGAAGTAATCTTTCATGACATTCCAAGCCAGCTCATGCGTAAACTCGAATGCCTGGATCAGCCCCTGCTTTTCCAAATCATTTAAAGGTCTTTGCCGCCCAAATTGAATCGCCATGTCAAATTGGCTAAGGGCATGCTTAAAATTCTGTAGGCGCTGTTTCCAGCGAATATCGTTGGCAACCATTTGAACCTCAAGGGTAAGACACTCCAGATCATCTACTAATATCAAATTTGAGAAACGAATCCAAGTCTAACATTCCACTAGCAAACACTCCGGCCTTCTCCGATAACAAGAGCAAGTTCTCTAGTAATTTAACACCCAATACACCACTCGTTCAGAGGCTTGAAAAGCTACGAAACGAGTCCTCATTAATTTGCGAGGTCTAATGGAAAGAGGCTGTATTGTGCTTAGTGTTAACAGTTAGTGAAGCGTGTGGGATGGGTGAGCGAGCTTTCTATTTGAGAACAAACATACTTAAAGTCATCTTCACTATTTTTGAAATCAAGTGTATCGGCATTTACGATAAGCACCTTTCCTAAATCGTATTCTTTTATCCAGTCTTCGTAGCATCGTTCCAAAAGTTGAAGATACTCTTTGGGAATATTTTGCTCAAAACTTCTGCCGCGCTCTTTAATTCTTTCCTTGAGACAGTTTACAGATCTCTTTACATAAACAACGAGATCGGGCGGATTCAAGAACTGCGTCATCGTTGTGTAAAGCTCAAAATAGTTTTCATAATCTCTCTCATCCATTTGCCCACCCTCTTTTAAGGCTCTGGCAAAAATATGAGCGTCTTCATAGATAGAACGATCTTGAATGGCTGAAATATTAGATTTTACAATCGTCTGATGAGCTTGAAATCTTTTTGAAAGAAAAAAAACCTGAAGTTGAAGTGACCAACGATTCATATCTCCGTAAAAATCGGAGAGATAGGGATTATTAGAAACCACCTCAAAATGGGGCTCCCAAGAGTAATGATCAGAGAGCATGCGCGTTAAGGTTGTCTTTCCTGAACCGATATTTCCTGCGATAGCAATGAATCTTTTGGTTGTCATAATGGATTCAAATTTTGTAAACAAAAGAGAGAGGTAGGTCAAACATTTTAGAGAAAATATTTTTTAAAAATGGGTGCTAATTATTAATTTTCGGGTAGTAGCCAATAAATTTTGATGGTACCAATAATGCCCTATGGCACTAATAATTGAAGAAGTTAAAGAACAGGGTTTCGAAAAAATTCTTGTGGCTAAAGATTCCTCAACTGGGTTATCGGCCATTATTGCAATTCATAACACGCGTTTGGGTCCGGCGTGTGGAGGCATTAGAATGTTGCCTTATGCATCGCAACAGGAAGCAATGACCGATGTGTTACGTTTGGCGAAAGGCATGTCATACAAGTCGGCGTTGGCTGGAATTAATTTTGGAGGGGGTAAGAGTGTCATTATTGGAAACCCTGCCCAAAAATCAAAAAAACTTTTTCATTCCTTTGGAGAATTTGTCGAGAAATTTGAGGGCAAATATATTGCGGCTAAGGACATGAATATTGAAAGTGTAGATTT
>JABMMY010000119.1 GCA_013205415.1 Deltaproteobacteria bacterium | reverse complement strand
GGACTGCGCTCCAGATGTTAATATTGATGGGGCTCTATTAGCTCTAAATGACGATCCTGAGCTAAGTATTCAATTAGTCGGTGACCGAGCACTTCTTCTTAAGAAGTTTTCGGCCAAAAGGATAGTTGAGTCGAACCGACTTAAAATTCTCCACGCTGAAGAGGTGATCACAATGGAGGATCATGCCTCTCAGGGGATGCGTAAAAAGAAAAAATCGAGCATTCATGTCGGGCTTCAACAGTTAAAAGAGGGTAAAGCCGACGCCTTTATCTCAGCCGGAAATAGCGGCGCTGTGATGACGGTATCGATCTTAGTTTTGGGAAGACTAGACGGCGTGGAAAGACCGGCCATTCTAATCAAACTACCTAGTGCGAAAAAATTTGTAATATTACTGGATGCGGGTGCCAATGTAGATTGTAAGCCCACCCACCTCTTTCAATTTGCAGAGATGGGCCGACTCTACGCCGAGCTTGTAGAAAATAGAATTCATCCCACTATAGGATTACTTTCTAATGGCTCTGAAGAGAGTAAAGGAAATGAATTAACAAGAGCGACACATGAGCTTTTAAAGGCGGCTAAAACACCCAACTACAAAGGATATATCGAAGGGTTTGATATCTTTCAAGGCAACACAGATATCGTGATTTGTGATGGTTTTGTCGGTAATGTCGTACTAAAATTATCGGAAGGGATAGCTGAAACTGCGTTTGACTGGTTTAAAATCGAGCTTCAGAAGAATAAGGTTATGGCCTTGATTGGACTTACCTTTTTAAAAGGCATCTTAAGATCTTTTAAACACCAATTTGATTACAAACCCTATGGATCGGCCCCTCTTCTCGGTATTAATGGAGTTGTTTTTATTAGCCACGGAGGCTCCAATGCCGTTGCGATTAGAAATGGTATTTTAACAGCTAAAAAAGGGGTTAAGAGCCAGTTCCTATCTAAAATCGGTACCCAACTCGCTAAAAAACATCCCTCGATTAAGAAAGAAGAATTGGCATGAGTTACTATTCACGAATTATAGGTACTGGAAAAGGTCTGCCCGAAACGGTCATGACCAACAAAGATTTTGAATCTTTTATTGATACGAGCGACGAATGGATTCGAACCCGAACCGGTATTTCTGAACGCCGAATTGCTAATTATGAAAAGGGAGAAACTACATTAAGCCTTTCCAGATTGGCCGCTCTTCAGGCGATAGAAAAAGCAGGAATCTCGCCACAGGATCTGGGGCTAATTATTGTGGGATCTGTCACTCCCGAAAGTGTGATGCCTACTACGGCAAATTCTCTACAAAGAGATTTAGGTGCTGTAAATGCTTTTTCTTTTGACCTTCAAGCAGCCTGCTCCGGTTTTCTTTATGGCCTATCGATTGCGGACCAATACATTCGTAGTGGCACTATCAAAACGGCTCTTGTGGTGGGCGCTGAAACCTTATCCACTTTAGTTAACTGGCAAGATCGATCTACCTGTATTCTTTTTGGCGATGGCGCTGGTGCTGCTGTGATGACTCGGAGTGAAGACAAAACACACGCCATTCTATCGACGAGACTTTACTCCGATGGCACTCGCGGTGATCTTTTAAAGGTGTCTCACGGTTATGCCGCCTGCCCACCTTGGCGAGCAGACTATCGGCCTTCTGAGCATAAAATTCAAATGCAAGGTTCCGATATTTTCAAGCTAGCCGTAAGAAATATGGTGGAGGCTTCGAATAAGGTTTTAGAGGATAATCAACTCACCATAAAAGATGTCGACTTTTTTATTTTTCATCAGGCCAACATCAGAATTATTGAAATGTGTGCAAAGACTTTAAACGTACCACCTGAGAAAACTTGGATAAACGTTGATAAATACGGAAATACATCTGCTGCAACTCTCCCCATCTGTTTAGATGAAGCGTGGAGAGCTAATGCGATTAAGCCAGGAGACAAAGTTCTCATGGCAACATTTGGAGGAGGGATCACATGGGGAGCCACACTGATTCAACTGTAAAGAGATCTATCGCCGCCGTTTTTCCCGGGCAGGCCTCACAATATGTAGGCATGTCGAAGGTCCTTTACGATCAATTTCCTTGGACTAAACAAATTTACGAAGAGGCCTCCGACTCTATTAAAGAAAATATTTTTAAGCTTTGTTCAGAGGGACCAGAAGACACCCTTCAGCTCACACATAATCAACAGCCCTGTATTTTAACCACCTCCTATGCTTGGTTCCAGGTGTTAAAGAAAAATTTAGGTTTCGATCCCTTTGCCGGCGCAGGCCATAGTTTAGGAGAGTATTCTGCTCTGCTGGCCGCAGGTGCGATGACCCTAACTGAAGCTGTAACATTAGTAAGAATTCGCGGCCAGTTGATGCAAAATGCGGTTCCCAAGGGCAGGGGTAAGATGGCTGCAATACTAGGTCTTTCCGATGACAAGGTAAAAGCACTATGCGAAAAAGCGACCGAAGATGCTATTCACTCCTTTGTTGTTCCCGCTAATTTCAATGCCCCGTCTCAAGTTGTGATCTCCGGACACGCGGCTGCAGTCGATAGAGTGCAGGCCATAGCCACAGATCCCAATGCTGGGGAATTAAAACCAAGAAAATTCATTCCTTTAAATGTAAGCGCCCCTTTTCATTGCGCATTAATGAAACCGGTTGCAGAGGAATTCGAATCACATCTTATGGCCGTAAAGTGGGGCCCCAGAGCCTTTTCCATTGCTCATAATGTGGATGGTAAAATACGAAAAGAGGGCGAGCTCAATACCGTACTCAAGAATCAAATTGCGAATCCTGTATTATGGACCACCTGTATTTCTAATTTAGTCGAACACGGCACCCAAGTTTTTATAGAACTAGGTCCCAACAAAGTTTTAACCGGGCTCATCAAAAGGATGACTGAAAACATAGCCCTGTTTTCAATGGATTCGTTTGAAGATTTTAAAAAATTTGAAACCTATATCAAGGAAGGCCAATCATGACTCTAGAGGGTGAAATTGCTTTAGTAACAGGGGGCTCTCGTGGAATTGGGCGTGCGGCAGCTATCGCACTTGCTAAAGAGGGGGCTGAGGTCATCATTAATTATGTGTCGAATGAAGAAAAGGCAAAGGAGACCTGTAATGAAATTGCGGCCAATGGCGGCAAAAGTTCTGCCGTTAAATTTGACGTGGCAAATACCGAAGAGACCCAGGCTGCAATAGCGGCCATTCTTAAAGACAAAAAGAAAATTAGTATTCTCGTTAACAATGCTGGCATCACACGCGATGGCCTTATGATGAGATATTCTATCGACGATTGGGACCAGGTTTTAAATACCAATTTAAGAGGTGCCTTTGCGGTCTCTCAAAGTGTCATCCGAAGCATGATGAAGGAGCGAAAGGGTAGCATCATTCACATGGGATCGATTGTAGGCCTTACAGGTAATGCAGGACAGGCCGCCTATTGTGCAGCCAAGGCCGGAATTATTGGTCTGACTAAATCTATGGCAAAAGAATTGGCCTCTAGAAATATTCGAGTCAACGCCATTGCTCCTGGCTTTATCGAAACCGACATGACCCACAAACTAAATGAGGAACAGAAGAGGGCTATTTCCGATCTCATTCCATTAAAAAGAATTGGCACCGCAGATGAGATTGCTCAGGCCGTTGTGTTTTTAGCATGTCAAAATAGCAGTTACATTACAGGCCAAACGATTGTGGTCGATGGTGGAATGGGAATGTAGTTGGGCTATCTATTTTTTCTTGCGATCGCCTGAACTAAATGGAAATTTCCCTCTGGAATTTCCTGATAGTAAAGAATCTGAAATTCCTTTAGCTGCGTTAATAGTTCATTAGGTTTAAAGCACTGATCAAGATCGATGAGTGGATTAGGTGTGCTTTGTAGTTTTAAATGCTCCGTCGTATAGGCCTCAAATAAAACGGTGCCACCCATCACTAATCCTCTTTTAATCTCACTGAAGAATCGAGGGTTGGGTTTGAAATAACTGAGCACTACGGTGTCGTACTTCATTAATGGCATTAAGAAAAAATCTAGATTCTGAGCTTTAGCCTCTATTGTTACCTGTTTTTCATCGGCCAGTGACTTCGCCTTTTCTACGGCCTTAGCAGAACAATCGATACCCTCTGCCTGAAATACTTTTTGTGCTAGGAAAACGGTATTTCTACCCTCCCCCATGGCTACATCCAAGGCTCTTCCCGGTCTTAAAACATGGTGAAAATTCTTTAAGGTAATACAGGGCTCTTTACCAAATAGATAACCAGGAGTGCCATATCTGGCCTCCCATATTTCGACAGCACTCTTTTTATTAGGATCAAGTTCTGGGTATTTTTCATCAAACATAGGTGTAATGTAGCTAAGATTTCATACTTTAATCAAGAACAGTTTACGTTTGCTTAAAAATCGGATTAAATACCCTCATGGTTACTATTGGAATGAACTACTCGGTGCTACCTGGCAAAGAAGATATTTTTGAAAGAGCTTTTTTGCAGGTGCTTTCTGTCATGAACAATTTTCCTGGGCATACAAAATCTCATCTGTATAAAGAGATAGAAAAACCCAATTGCTACCTCATTGTCTCCGATTGGAATGACAAGATCGCTTTTGATGATTTTGTGAAATCGGATGCTTTCAAAAAAGTAACCAATTGGGGAAAAGAACAGATCCTATCGGGAAGACCCCAACATCAAGTTTATACAGCGACGGCTTGATATCACTCGACTCAAAGAATAAAAAAGTTCTATTTTTGCAGCACGACTCTGTCTTTGAATCTTATGGAGGCGTGCAATATTATCTTAATGATTTTTTGAATTTTTTAGTCGATTCCCATGGAGAAGACTCACTCCAAGTCATGCTTGCCTATAGAG
>JABMMY010000118.1 GCA_013205415.1 Deltaproteobacteria bacterium | reverse complement strand
TTTTTTACTTTGCAAAAAATTATGATATTAAATCTACTAATAAAACAAACCCCCGATTTATCCAGCGGTGGAATATACACCCAGTTTCTGTCAAAATTCACCGATTATAATGTAACACTGCGAGTTAGTTGCTGAGTTGTCCGGTGTTCCCTAATTTATCAAGGTGGACACACTGAGAAAATGGGTAAAACTGCCTGCAAGCACAAATAAATGCCAGATTTCATGAAATCCGAAAATACCGGGAAGGGGATCCGGTTTTTTGATTGCATAGATCACGGCCCCTACAGAATAAAGGAGTCCACCGCTAATAAGCCAGTAGAGGCCCCCCACACTTAGTGTTTTTATTAACGGGTAGATGGCAAATATCATCATCCATCCCATCAAAAGATAAAGGGCCGTAGAAATTTTCCTGGGAGCATCGATCCAGTAGATTGAAAGAAGGACACCGGCAATGCCTAGCACCCATACCGTACCCAAAATAGTCCAACCCCAGGGGCCTCGTAGAGGAATCAAACAAAAAGGGGTGTAGCTTCCAGCAATTAAAATAAAAATCATGGCATGATCAAGACGCCTAAAAAATATTTGCGCCTCTGGAGAGATATCTAAGAGATGGTAAAAGGCACTAGAGGAATAAAGAAAAATTAAACTCACTCCATAGATCGAGAAAGAAACCAAATGCCAAATAGTGCCGTGGTCTAACGCGCGATTTACTAGGTAAAGCAATCCTATGAACCCGAGAAACGCACCTAGTAGGTGAGTTAAACCACTTACGGGCTCTTTAAGATGGCCAACCAAGGGTAATTTCATTTTATCCTGTTATCCTTTAATTAAAAAAAGAGATCACAAAAAAAGGTTATTCCTCAATCTTTTTTGCGTGAAGCGATTGAATGTTTACAAAGGGAGTTGCGCCACCAGAAATTTGAGGAAGAATTCCATTCCATTTTTCAATCGCCTTATTTTGAATCATTCCGGGAGTCAGGGTGGTTTGTAATAGCCGATTTCCCTCGGCCTCGGCCTTGGCACGAACTAAAACGGATTGTGCCTCTCCTTCTGCTTTAGCGACATTAGCCTTGGCAAGCATCGATTGTTTTTGCAACTCATACTCAGCTTGTTGAGCCTCCTGCTGGGCTGCCATTTTATGCTGCATCTGAGTTTCTAAAGCAGGTGGAAGGTGACTGGCCCCTAAATTTACCTTGTCTAAAGTAAAACCCATCTTCTCAAGCTCTTTGAAAAGATTGACTTGAATATGATTTTGCAAGTCGGTTCTTTTAGCAGAAATAACCTCGGATAAGGACATTTGACCCGCAGTATTCTGCGCAACTGTGATGATAGTACGACGAATAAACGTGGCCTCAATATCAGAGATGTCAGCTCCACGAAATGATTTGAATACCTGAGAGGCCTTATCTTCAGAGGTATTGTAGGTCACAGATAAATCTTGTCGAATGTGCTGTCCTTCGAGAGTGGGTAGATCAATGCTATCGTCGCTAATCGCAGAGCCTTCAGAGGATCGTCGTACCATAGTGTAGGTTCGAAGTGCGGTGGGATAACTTTGCACTTGAGTGATGAAGGGTATGCGAAATGCCATTCCCTGAGGTACGGTTCGTAAGGTGCCGGTCCAAATATTAAAAATAACACCGGTGTTTCCTGGAGCAATGATTGAAAAGGAACTGAGAATAAAAATCAGGATAATAAAGGCTGCAAGAACCGCCACGGTCTGACTAATAATTTTTGCAAGGGCTTCGGGTTGTCTTATTTCAAAGGGCATAAAAGACTCATTTCTTTATTTTCTACGTTTATTTAAATCGATAATGGGGCGTTCACTTTTATCTCCAAACTTATTTCGAAGCCATTGCCCTAGCGCCCACTCTAACCGCCTTCTTAATGGCGAGATTGCAAAGTAAATTCCGAGGGCTAAAAAAAGGATTACAATAAGTTCTGCTAAAGTTACAACCATTGGAGCTTAGGGTAGCTCACCACTTAGGTCTGCGCAACTTGCATAAATAAGATACCTGGTGTCGAATATCAAAATAAAGAAAAACTAGAAGGGGATAGCTGAGTCGTAAGCTTTTACGAGGTTTTTTTACTTAGGCGAATTCCAGTTTCATCAATGTGGATGAGTCGTTTTTTATAGAGATTACCGACTGCCATTTTATATTTTTTCTTACTCATATTAAAGACTTGATAAATTTCCTCAGCAGAAGACCTATCGGTCATAGCTAAAAAACCCCCCTTTTTCTCGAGAATATCTAAAATCTTTTGGCTGATCTCATCAACGCCTCGATAACCCGCTTGCTGTAAGCTCAGATCCAATTTCCCGTCTTCGCGAATGTTTTGAATAAAACCACCGATACTCTGGCCAATCGAGATCGGTTGAAATATCTCATTGCCATAAAGCAGCCCAAGATGTCGGCCATTTACAATAGCCTTGAAACCTAGGTCTGTAGCACCAAAAATAAGAAGATCTACTTTTTGACCGTAGAAATAATCTCTTGGATTTTTATCCAGGTGTTTATCAATTCTCATCGATGCCGATATTCTTCGAGTGCTATCCAAATAGAGATAAACAATGGCTTTGTGTCCTATTTGTAGCTCTCGAGTTTGTTCTCTAAAAGGTAAAAACAGTTGCTTGGGAAGGCCCCAATCAAGAAAGGCTCCAATTCTCTCCAGTGAGGCGACCTCTAAATGTGCAAACTCTCCGACCGTGACAAATGGCCTTTGAACTGTGGCAAGAAGAGAGTCACTGTCGGCATCGGTGTAAACAAAAACATTAAGCATCTCTCCTACTTGACACTCTGGAGGGGCTTCTCGATTAGATAGAATGACCTGGCCGTCCTCTCCGCCATCGAGAAATACCTTCCCTTGAGAACGTTCCAAGATCATTAAGCGATTAAAATTTCCAATACGAATCATGAGATTGCCTTTATGACACGCTCCGAAAGATAAAGGAAATTGATTATTATATTTTTAAAAAATAAAAAAATGTGGCTACCCGGCTTAATTAACGGTCGTTAACACAATATATTTTTCCACCACGAATAAACCTATTCACAAGTTAAAATTAAGATTCCAATTTAAAGATCAAAATTTAAAATTCATTTTATTTTTCCTGGGGGTCACCTATGAAATCATCAAAACTATTATGCCTTAGTCTTCTTTATTCTTTTCAGGTTTTTGGATTAGATTTTCAAAGTAGGTTGATTAACGGTAAACCGGTAGAGCCTGGAACCTTTGAAGAGGTGATTCAAATTCGAACCTTAGATTCGATATGTTCTGCTACTGTAGTGGGACCTAGGGTTATTATTACAGCCGCTCATTGTGGCCCCAATGGTGCTATTTCTGAATTTAAAATCAAAGGGGTCACCTATCACGCTAAGATTAATCGAAGCGGTCTTTATCCTGGTAAGGACCATGATATTTCTGTGGGTATCGTTGATAAGGAGATTGTAGGAATTCAGCCCGCTTCAATAGGTGGGATTGCCAAAGAGGGATTAGGAATTACTTTATTGGGATACGGCTGTACCGATGTGGGTGGCCATGGGGGAATTGACGGTATCTTGAGATACGGGGAAACGGTGGTCACAGGGTTTAGTAACTATGACATGGTCTCTAGAAAACCTAATGGAGCCGCTCTCTGCTTCGGAGATTCTGGGGGGCCTGCCTTTGTTTTTGAAAGAGGACAGCATTTTCTAATTGGGATTAACTCGAAGGGGAATATCCAAGATACTAATTACAATACTCGAACCGACATTTCTGAGAGTCGGGCCTTTATGCAAAATCTGGCCGTCTCCGAGCAGGTAGAAATTTGTGGGTTCAATAAAAACTGTGGAGCTATTGGCCCCGTTCCTCCGACTTGTCAGCTAGTTGCATCACCCGATCTCATGATACTTGGGCAATCTTTTATCGCCTCTTTAAAAGTTATGGGAGAGGTCACCGATGCACAGATTGATAATCAAAAAGTTATAATCAACGTAGGAAAGACTGAAAAAAAGATGACTCCTGTTGCTGTGGGAAATTTTATTTTACAAGCAAAGGTATCTGGACCGGGAGGAACGGGAACCTGTTCTGCTCCCTATACTGTTAAAGAAAAACCGATCACTCCAGTAGATCCGCCCAAATGCCAAGTGACTCTGAATCCCAGCGTGATTCAGTTAGGGCAATCCCTTGGAGCCAAATTAACTACCGAAGGAGAGGTCACAACGGCTGAACTTAATGGTCAAGCCATGGTAAAGACTGGAGGGGAGATTCAGATCACGCCTCCTATGGGGGGAAGTTATACTGTTAAGGGAAAGGTTGTAGGTCCTGGTGGAAATGGGGAGTGCGCCGCTAATTATTTAGTTGAAGGGCCCACACCGAATGTGCCCAACTATTCTGTGGTTCCTACTTTTTGTGGAGATAATACTATCTCAGAAACCAACGTTAGAAAGGTCTGCCTGGGGTTAGTAAAGTTTAGCCAATCACTTAGAAATATAAGCGTGAAGGAGATCATATTAATTACCTATCGCGATGGGACTCAAGATGTGATGCCTTTATTAATCAAATCGGCAAAAATTATAGGTAGAGAAAATAGAACTATCGAACAATGGGCTCTGTATGCAAACGGTTCCACTTTTAAGAGTGATAATTTGCTCTTAGATACTCGTATAGCCTCTGTTACCTTCGGAACTTTAAATGGGATTAATAATATTCCTATTGCTATCAGTGGACGAGCCGTTAAAAACGGTCAGGCTTTCAATGTGGAATCTTTAAAGAAACTAGGAAACTAGATAGATTCTGCTGAAAAATTTCGGTTAAGACGACTTTTTCAGCAGAGTCTGGTTACACCTTCACTGGCATGCCTAGCTTAAGAATCAAATCAAAGTGTTCATTAGAAACGGGTTGAACCGAAAGTCTTGCTCCGCGTTGTAATACCATTATGGTTTTTACTTTCGGCTCCTTTTTTAGCTGCTCTCGATAAACGGGATTTTTGAAGCGGTGAGTTGCTTTCACATCCACCATAATCCACGGAGAGATTCCCTTTGTTTTAGCCGCCTCGTCAAAATATTCACTTTTAGGATCTAAAGCGTGAAGATCGGGATATCCCTCTCGGACCACTGTGGCAATACCGAAGACTGCTGGCTCAGCCACATTACTATGATATATTAGTACTTGATCCCCATTTTTAAAAGTATCACGCATAAAATTTCGGGCCTGGTAGTTTCTCACACCTTCCCAACAGGTGGTGCGATTTGGAGCTTTAACCAGATCTTCGAAGGAGAAAACATTGGGTTCCGTTTTCATTAACCAAAATTGCGGTGTTTCTTTTTTAGACATTAAGTTCGAATAGCATGGCCTAACTCTAATGCAAAGAGAGAAGTCGGAAAGTGATTTTATGAGAGTCAGCAAAAAAGATATTCAACATCTTAAAATTGCTCTTTTGCTGCCCTGTTTAAATGAAGAGCTCACCCTGGCTAAAGTGATTCGTGATTTTAGAACTGAAATTCCAAATCTTGATATCTATGTATTTGATAATGGTTCTACCGATAGAAGTCGTGAAATTGCCAATGCTGAAGGTGCGAGAGTTGTTTTAGTTCCCCGCAAAGGAAAAGGAAATGTAGTTCGTCGTATGTTTGAGGTGGTCGAGGCCGATCTCTATATCATGGTAGATTCGGACGATACCTACGATCCTAAAGGGGTCTGGCAACTTTTAGCACCCGTATTAGCAGGCGAAGCCGAAATGGCTGTGGGAAGTCGACAGGCCGAATCTACCCATGCTTTTAGAAAATTTCATCAATTTGGAAATCAACTCATTATTCGTTTGATCAATACCATTTTTAATAGCTCCTTTACCGATATCTGTTCTGGTTATCGTGTGATGACCCATTATTTCGTAAAAAATATTCCCTTATTAAGAAATGGTTTTGAGGTAGAAACCGAATTGACCGTTTACTCTTTGATGAATGGCTTTTCGATAAAAGAACTTCCACTTGCTTATGGAGAGCGTCCCCTTAATAGCCATAGTAAATTAAAAACATTTTCAGATGGTTATAAAGTTTTGCTGACGATTGTCTGGCTAATGCGAGATCTAAGACCTCTTCTGTTTTTTTCAATGGTTTCAATGGGGCTCACTTTGGTGGGATTCATGACGATTCATTCTCTTTTTCAAAGTAATTTATTTTTACAAATGCTGGTTGCGGTGGCCTCTGTGGGACTGTTCACTACAGGTCTCATTTTGAATACACTTAATGTTAAGTTTTCAGAACTTCAGGTGTTATATCGTCGACAATATCAAACCAGAAAACCCATTATTATAAATAATACAACCCTATTTACGGAGGAAGAATCATGCAAGCCCAAGCTGTCCGCAGTACCGAACGTGTAGTTCCAATGAATCCTAAGACCGAATCCCTATGGGAAGAGGTGGCCTGTAATCTTTGTGGAAGCAGAAATTCTAAGGTGAAATATCATGGCACTACAGATCCAGACACGGAAAAGTTACTGACCTCCTATAGCGCCTCTGGAAACTTTGTTTCAAAAGAGACCTTAGTCGAATGTACCGACTGCAATCTTATCTATACCTCTCCTAGACTCAGACGAGATTTAATTCTTAAAAGTTATACCGAGGCTGAAGATCCCACTTATGTGTCTCAAGCGGTAGGAAGAATCAAAAGTTTTGAACGTTGTTTAGATTCGGTGGAGGAGTATAAAAAAGGGGGCGCCATTTTAGATATCGGTGCTGCCGCTGGATTTTTCCTGAAGGTAGCTAAAGAGCGAGGCTGGGAAACTTATGGTATCGAACCCTCTCAATACCTCTCTAATTACGGAAATAAAAACTACAATGTGAATATTACCTGTGGAACTTTAGAAACGGCCCCTGCGCCACAAAAAAAATTAGACTGCATCACCCTTTGGGATGTACTGGAACATACCTTTGATCCTAAAGCGGTATTAAAAACCTGCAATGCCTACCTAAAGGATGATGGAATTGTGGTTATTAATTATCCCAACATTGGAAATCCGATGGCGAAGCTGGCAGGAAAGAACTATTGGTTCATTCTTTCGGTTCATCTTTATTACTTTGTTCCCAAGACCATTAAGGCGATGTTAGAAACCGCAGGTTTTGAGGTGATATCTAGCAAACCTCATTTTCAATGGTTACAGTTAGGTTACCTAACCTATCGACTAGAGGCCTATTTACCCAAGCCTGCAAAACTAATGGGAAGGCTCGTGAAGTCATTATCTTTAGATAAAACTCTGATTCCCTATTTTGCCGCGCAGACAAGGGTCATTGCCAGAAAGGTAAAAAGCGTATGACGACTCAAAAAAAGCGTGTCGTGGTTTTGGGAGCTGGTGTGACGGGCCTTTCGGCTGCCTATCGGCTGAGTCAAAATCCAGATACAGAGGTTCATGTATTTGAGAAAGAATCTGAAGTCGGAGGACTCTGTCGGAGCTTTCGTGAAGATGGTTTTATTTTAGATTATGGTCCGCATAAATTTTACACATTGATCGAGGGCGTTTTAGAGGAGATGTGTCAATTGATGGGTGACGATTTTTTAGTAAGAGAAAAATCTCAGAATTTATTTATCAATGGAAAATACTTCGATTTCCCATTGAAAATGACCGAAATGCTCACGAAGTTTCCGCCTCAAAAAAGCTTAGAGATTCTAGCAAGCTTTGGGGTGTCTGCCGCTAAAAACTTCAAAAACAAGGTGGATCCCAAAAGCTATGAAGATTTTATCATTCAGAGATTTGGGAAATCACTCTATCAACAGATCTTTGAGCCTATGGCGAATAAGATGTTTGGCAATCCCAGTCAACTAGATCCCCATTTAGCAGAGGTGAGAATCTCCTCTCCAGGATTAGTGTCTGTGATGAAGCAGCTTCTTTCTCGTAAAAAAATAGACAAGACGATTTCAGCGCCTAATTTTCATTATCCAAAGTATGGATTTGGAATGATTCCAGAAAAATTAAAACAAAAGAGCGAAGCTAATGGCGTGAAGTTTCATCTGGGCGTAAAGGTAAAGGAATTAAAATTACAAAATGGAAAGGTTTCTGGTGTGAGTTTTGAGGATAAATCGGGAATGCTCCAAACTATGTCGTGTGATGACGTAGTTTATACGATTCCTATGCAAACGATTGCCGATCTTATACCGCAACTTGCAGCCGATGTTCGTCAGGCGTGTCGCTTTGTTTCGTTTAGGCATACTATTATCTATTACTATCTCCTGAAATCTCAGCCGGTGTTGCCAGCTATGTGGGTTTTCTATCCGGAATCTCGATTTCGGTTTGGGCGTCTTAGTGAGATGACCAAATTTAGCCCCTATACGGCGCCACTAGGTCATACGGCATTGATGGTTGATTTTACCTGCGATGATCTTGATCCCACTTGGTCTATGGATGATTCCCACTTAGGGGATTTATTACTGGATCAATTAAAGCCTTTAAAGTTATTTAAACGGGATCAAATAGTTAAAAACTTCTCGAAACGTTTTCGAAATTTTTATCCCGTTTATCGCATTGGATATCAGGAGCGAATTGCGAAAATTAGATCCCTTGAGAAGGAGTTTAATAATATCTATTTTGTGGGTCGCCTAGGTGACTTTAATTACAATAATTCCGACCAGTGTTTTGACATGGGCTTTAAAGCGGCTGAGCATATTCAAACCAATGGCCATGTGGGTGAGGCTTGGGGTGAATTAAGAAACGACCGTTTTGATAAATATAGGATCGTAGATTAATTTGCTAAACATCAATTACCTTAAATAGATGTTGTCGCGTTTCAAGCGATAGAATTTACCTATTCTGAAATAGGGTGCGAAGCTTTTCGTGAGAAATGGCCTCCACCCTATTTTCATTAATACCGGTCATACCTGTGGCTGCAACCAGTGCATTTAAAATAGCCTCTTCAGTTGCCTCGATAGTAGCTCTAAAAATTTCATCCATATCCTCATTTGGGATCGATTCATAAACCAAAAGTTGTTTGTTTTTTTTGGGTACCCTAGTTGAAAAGGCGATGAAGATATCTCCGGAGGAATCATGTGCGATGCCGCCTACCTTACCAATTCCTAAAGACACTCTCTTTGCGACTCGTTTAAGTTGCTGAGATAGCAGGGGTGCATCGGTTCCAATAACAACGATAATGGATCCGTCCTTTTGCGAGGAGAGATTAAGTTTGGGTATGGGGTCCTTAAAGATCTTTGCGATATTTTTTCCGTTAATTTGTAGTTCGTCTCTAGTACCAAAATTGGATTGGACTAAAGCACCCAACATATATTTTTCTTTTCCTATTTGAATTTGTCTGGAGCTAGTGCCGATGCCAGATTTATAGCCAAAGGAAACCATCCCTGTGCCACCACCTACATTACCTTCGGCGAAGGGGCCAGGTTTTGCATTGTTTAAAGCCTCAAATACCTTTTCTTTGGTGACATGATTACCTCGAAGATCATTAAGCCTTCCATCCCATGTTTCTCCTACGACCGGAAGAGATGCGGGATCATCGGCTAGGGTGTTTTCTTTCGACGCTAAATTCAGATTTGCCCAAGATTGAACGGCATCGCGAGCCACTCCAACACTATTGGTATTGGTCAAAATAATAGGGCCATCTAAAAAACCGGTCTCCTCTATCCATGTGGTGCCGGTGAGTTCTCCATTTCCATTTAAAGAAAACCAAGCTGCGGGAACGGGACTGTTTACCTTTCCTTTTGGAAAAATAGCGGTCGCTCCCGTGCGAATAGGCCCCTTTCCAATGATAAGGGGGCCTACACCCGAGATAAGGGTGACGTGACCCACCTCAACTCCTTGAATGTCTGCAAGTGAATTTAATTTTCCAGGGCTTCCAGGTAGAGCAATGCCTAAATCTCTCACGCGTGAAAAACAGTGACCTGTACAAAAACTAAAAATAAATAATGTAAAAAGATACTTCATGAAAAAGAGGATTCCTTGAAGGTTAGTTTTATATTTTCAAAACCTTTAATGAAGTCGGCTCCGAAGGCTAAGGAGGGTGTGTAGCTTCCCGCTTTTACCTTGCCCTCTAAAACCATCTCTACCGATCTTAAGGCGGTAAGCATGGTGAAATGGTAGCCCTCTGGAATCTCTAAGGAGCCTTCAATCCGTGTTGAACTATTAAGCACCTCTCCCCAAAGATGCATTCTGGCATTTTTTTGCTGCAGCTCTGTGGGACCATGAATGTATTTATCGATCTGGGATCTTAAAAGTGTCTGTATTTTAGTGTGGCGTAAAATAGGACTCATTAAACGTAGTGGGTTTTTAAAAAAACGACTCCATTTAGGTGCCGATCCATACACTGTGATATTAGGTATTTGAGTGGAGTAAAAAGCAGAGGCCACATCTCCCCAGGGAATAGCCGCACAGTGAATAGATTTTCCATTAAAAGAGATCTGTTTGAAAACAGAAAAGCTCGGAATGGTAATAAGCTTTCCCTCTCTCCTGATTTTTCCTCCCCTGGGAAGTATTTCAAGCATCGTTTTTGTAGTTCCAGGACTTAAAGTGGCTTCACCGTGAAAGGCCAAATTTAGCTCCTGTGCCGCAGGAAGTTTTTCGCTTAAAAGGGCTGCGAGACAATCGGAGGGAACCACATCAAAGCCCACCCCGGGAATTAAAACCGAGCCCCGCTTTTTTGCCTCGGCATCTTGAGACAACACCCTCTCTAAAACGGAAATCTCACCGGTAATATCAAGATAATGAATACCTAAAGACAGGCAGGCCTGCAGCATAACTTGACTGGTCTCGGAGAAGGGGCCTGCACACAGAAGAACCAGAGAAATATTTTTGAGATTTGCTTTAATGTCATCGATATTACTAAGGGAAAAGGCCTGGTAGGGAAGATCTAGTTCAAAGGCTAGGCTCTTTAGTTTATCAGCGGATCTCCCAGCTAAAACTACCGACATTTTTCGCCGTTTAGCCTCTCTAGCGATTAACTTTCCGGTGAAGCCATTGGCTCCATAGATCATCCAGTTTTTAGTGTTGTGTTTTGATGTCATTGAATTCCTCACCTAGTAGACCTCTTTCATGACCTAAAGCATAATATTTTGCAAGAGGCTTGACCAGCGCTTCGTCACAGTCGAAAAAAGTACTCGACGATGCCTTCAGCATCGCCTCCGTGCTTTTT